>JAIUMW010000072.1 GCA_022565365.1 Oceanicaulis sp. | reverse complement strand
GGCGTCGAAGGCCTGGTCAGCCGGGTCTAGGCCCGGCGCTGGCCTCACATACCCCCCCTGACGGGGCGCGCTAGCGGGTCGTCTCGGGCGTGCGCGCGGCGCTGTCCGCATCTGCATCTTCGGCTTCGGCCTCTCCCTGATCGGGACCGGCTTCATTGGACGCCGCCGCAGCATTTGAATCCGCAGGCGCAGCGAAGGCCGGCTCGGCGCCGGTCTCGGGCCGCGGCATGGGCGGGGGCGCGGGCAGCACGATGGCGCGCGCGGCATAGCGCGGATCATCACGCAGACGCGCTTCCTCAATGCTCTCCGCATCCCCCGGTGCTTCCACCGCTTCGGGGGCAGCCGCTTCGGCGGCCACGCTCAGGTCCGGATCGACAAACCCGTCGGCTTCGATGGCGTCCGTATCGGCGTCACCCTTCTTGGCCGCAAGCGCGTCCACCGCCGAAGCCCGCGCGTCAGCCTGCGGCGCCACTTGCGCATCGGCCCCGGCGTCAGGCGTGCGGGTTTCGCGTGCGGCGTCCGACGTCTCTACGGCCTCTTCGGCCTCTGCGGCCTCTGCGGCCTCTGCGGGCGCGGCTGCGTCATTGGCGGCGGCGTCCGGCAAGGTCTCCGCGCCAGGCGCTCCGGCCGCCGGGGTCACATCCGTCGTGGTCTCAGAAGCGGCCTCAGCGGGCGCGGCCTCAGCGACGCCATCGGGCGGCGCCGCTTCAACATCGCTGGCGGTCTGCGGCGACGGCGTTTCGGCTTCAGCGTCCGCCGCCACATCGGGCTCGGCCGGCTCGGACGGTTCGCGCAGTGCGGACGCCGTGATCGTGCTGGCGCCCATCGCGGCCCCGGCCTGTTCTGGCAGGCGCGAGGCGCGCACATGCTCGACCGGGGTCTGGGACACCAGATGTTCGGCCAGCAGCGCGATGCGCTTGTCCAGCCGCGCCTCGTCACGCAGGCGATTGACGACGCCACCGGCGACAAACAGCAGCGCGGCGACACCCAGAGCGGCCAGAGCCGGCCCTTCAGCGCCCTCGACGCCGCTGAGGCCAATGGCGCCGAAGACCGCCAGTGCGACAAACACCGGCGCCCAGACCAGGCGCCAGGACCGCGCGGCATACACCAGCACGGCGAAGGCGGCCACGGCGGCGGCGAACGCGATCAACCCGGCTTGCCCGGCCAGGCCGGGTCCGGCGGCGTCCAGAAGCGGGGTCAGTCCGCCAGCGGCTTCAGACCAGCGGAATGCCTCGAGCCCAGGCACGCTCGCGGCGGCCAGGGCGAACAGGTCCGGCGCCGGCAGGGCGCCGATCCGCCCGGGCGCCACCTCAATGAGGAAGGCATGCAGATAGGGCCACACGATCGCCAGCGCCGCCAGGGCGAACAGCGTCATGGTCAGCCACCAGTTCACATTGCGAGATACGCCCGCGCGCGACAGCAGAGCCGGCACGCCCGGATGGGTGCGCGACCAGCTCTGGGCCGAGGGGCTGGCGACGGCGACGGGCCGCGACCGGCGCTCCGGCCCGGGCTGCAGGCGCAGCACGCTGGCGCTGTCGCCGGGTTCCAGGCGGTAGCCCTTCTCCATCAGGCGCAGCGTATGACGCGCACCATCAAGATCCTGGATGCGGCGCTCCTCGGCGCGGGCGCGCGGATCGGAGCCGACCACTTCGCCGGTGACCGCGTAAAAATCGATGGTCTTGCGCCCGAAACGCAGGCTGGCATAGGCCGTCGGCAAAGTCGCCATAATGGAAGTCTCCCCTCATACACGCCGGTTTGCGGCAGGGAGCGCAGGACACGCCGGCTCATCCCCTCCCGCGACAGTGCGCCCATCCCCTCGAACGCGCGCGCCATTCATTACCAAGGAGTATATACAAGATTAGGACCGTTTTAAGAAACTTCCTGAGTCCAAGGGATTTCGCTGGCGGCGCGATGCCCGTTTGCGCCGATATGCACTTTCCTTTATATCATCCGCGTCCCGAACCGGGACGCAAGAGACACTCTCCCCACGACTGGCGAAAAGGCCCTTATAAAAAATGACTCTGATCAATGCTGCGAACACTGGTGAAGACCGGTATGTGAAAGACATGAGCCTGGCGCGCTGGGGCCGGATCGAAATCGAGATGGCCGAGATCGAAATGCCCGGCCTGATGGCGCTGCGCGAGGAGTACGCGAAAGAACAGCCCCTCAAGGGCGCGCGCATCGCCGGCTCGCTGCACATGACCATCCAGACTGCGGTGTTGATCGAGACGCTCGTCGCGCTCGGCGCTGACGTACGCTGGGCGTCGTGCAACATCTTCTCCACCCAGGACCATGCGGCCGCCGCCATCGCCGAAACCGGCGTTCCGGTGTTCGCCTACAAGGGCGAAACCCTGAAGGAATACTGGGAGTTCGCCGATGCGATCTTTCATTGGCCCGACGGCGAGACCGCCAACATGATCCTGGACGATGGCGGCGACGCCACCCTGTATCTGCAGCTGGGCGAAAAGGCCGAGGCCGACCCGTCCGTGCTCGGCGAGCCGAAATCGGAAGAGGAAAAATTCCTGTTCGAAACCATCCGCGAGCGCATCAAGATGTCGCCGGGCTGGTTCAAAAAGGCCAAGGCCGCCATCAAGGGCGTGTCGGAAGAAACCACCACGGGCGTGATGCGCCTGTATCAGATGGCCAAGCGCGGCGAGCTGGCCTTCCCGGCCATCAACGTGAACGATTCCGTGACCAAGTCGAAGTTCGACAACCGCTATGGCTGCCGTGAAAGCCTGGTGGACGCGATCCGGCGCGGCACGGACGTCATGATGGCGGGCAAGACCGCCGTGGTGTGCGGCTATGGCGATGTGGGCAAGGGCTCAGCGGAATCGCTGGCCAAGGCGGGCTGCCGGGTGTCTGTGACCGAAGTCGACCCGATCTGCGCCCTGCAGGCGTGCATGGACGGGTTCGGCGTGGTGCGCCTGGAAGACGTGCTCAAGGATGTCGACATCGTCGTGACCGCCACCGGCAACAAAGACGTCGTCACCGTCGATCACATGCGCGAAATGAAGCCCATGGCGATCGTGTGCAATATCGGCCACTTCGACAACGAAATTCAGGTTGAAGCCCTGAAGAACTTCCAGTGGACCAATGTGAAGCCGCAGGTCGATCTTGTGGAGTTCCCCACGGGCAACAAAATCATCCTGCTGTCCGAAGGCCGCCTGGTGAATCTCGGTAACGCCAACGGCCACCCGAGCTTTGTCATGAGCGCCAGCTTCACCAATCAGGTGCTGGCCCAGATCGAGCTGTGGACGCGCGGCGATCAGTACAAGAACGACGTCTACATCCTGCCCAAGCACCTGGATGAAAAAGTCGCGGCCCTGCACCTGCCCAAGCTGGGCGCCAATCTCACTGTGCTGAGCGATGAGCAGGCCGACTATATCAGCGTCAGCCAGACCGGCCCGTTCAAGGCCGAGCACTACCGCTACTAGGGCTCACGCCCCATCGCGATACAGACAACCCCGCCGGTTCGCGCCGGCGGGGCTTTTGTTGGGGTTCTTGTGTTCCCAGCGGCCACGCTCCTGGCGTGGAGCGCCCTTTAGCCCGGCGCCCGCCAGTCGTCGGGATCGAGGAAATCGTCGTCCTCATCCTCCTCCTCGTCCTCATCGGACTCATCTTCGATCTGCGCGGCATCGGGCGAGCCCCACAGCGGCGCGGGGCGTTCCCGCCCGCCGCGCACGCCGCACCCGGTCAGCGCCCGCGCGGCCAGCGCGCAGGCGATGAGCCCGATCATGCGCTGCAATATCGTATCTGCTGTCATGGCCGGTCTCCTTACGCCTCCAGGCGTTGTTTCCACATGGCGATTTGCTCGCGCACCCGAACCGGCGCCGTGCCGCCAAAGCTCACGCGGCTTTCCATCGAGGCGCGCGCGGACAGCACATCGAACAGGCGTGCATCAATGCTCGGCTCGATCTCCTGATAGCGCGCCAGCGGCAGGTCCTTCAACGCCAGACCGTCGGCTTCAGCGGCTTTCACCGCCGACCCGGCCACATGGTGGGCGTCGCGGAAGGGCAGGTTCAGCTCGCGCACCAGCCAGTCAGCCAGATCCGTGGCGTCCGAATACGCCTCCCCCGCCGCCGCCTCCAGCGCGTCGCGGTGGAAGGTGAGATCGCCGGCCATGCCGGTCATGGCGGTGATGGCGAGCATGAGATCGTCAAACGCCGTGAACACCAGCGCCTTGTCTTCCTGCATGTCCTTGGAATAGGCCAGCGGCAAGCCCTTCATCACCAGGATCAGCCCCTGCAGCGCCCCGGCGATGCGGCCCGGCTTGGCGCGCACCAGTTCGGCGGCGTCGGGATTACGCTTTTGGGGCATGATGGACGAACCAGTGGAGAACGCGTCCGACAGGCTGGCGAAGCCGAAGCGGCGCGAGGTCCACAACACGATCTCTTCAGCGAAGCGCGACAGATTGATCGCCGTGATGGCCGCCGCCGACAGCGCCTCCAGCGCAAAATCGCGCGAGGACACGGCGTCCAGCGAATTGGCCATGGGCCGGTCAAAACCGAGCGCCTGCGCCGTCATCTCCCGGTCGATGGGAAACGCGGTGCCCGCCAGGGCGGCGGCGCCCAGCGGCGATTCGTTCAGGCGCGCGCGCGCATCCAGCAGACGGCCCCGGTCGCGCTCGGCCGCCTCCACCCAGCACAGAAGATGATGGCCCAGGCTCACCGGCTGGGCGGTCTGCAAATGAGTGAAGCCGGGCATCACCCAGTCAGCGTGCTCTTCGGCCCGCGCCACCAGGGCCAGCTGATAGGCGCGCAGGGCGTCAGCGGCGCTGTCGAGCGCCTCGCGCAGCCAGAGGCGGAAATCTGTGGCCACCTGGTCATTGCGCGAGCGCGCCGTGTGCAGGCGCCCGGCCGGCGCCCCGATACGGTCGCGCAGGGCCGCCTCGATATTCATGTGCACGTCTTCCAGCTCGGCCTTCCATTCAAACCGGCCAGCGCGGATATCACTGCGCACAGCCTCCAGGCCGCGTGCAATCGCCTCACCATCTTCCCTTGAAATCACGCCGCAGGCGGTCAACATCGCGGCGTGGGCCAGCGATCCGGCGATATCCTGTTCGAACAGGCGCTGGTCCACATCCACCGAGGCGTTGATCGCCTGCATCACGGCGGATGGTCCGGCATCGAAGCGTCCGCCCCAGATGCCGCTGGCGGATGGGGTCTTGGCGGGGGCGTCAGTCGTCATGAGCGGCGCGGCGTCCTGTGCATGAGCGGGTGTTCGGTGGTGTGCCGGCATTAGGAAGAGGAAGTGCGTCATGCGCAAGCCGCAGCTGAAGCTGTCTCACGCCATTGTCGCCATGATCGTCCTTGGCGCGGGCGTGGCGGTCTGGACGATAGGCGGGGCGTTCTTTAGCGGCCCGTCGCCTGCTGCCCTGTCGAGCTTCACCGTGGGTGAAATGAGTGCGTTCCGCAGTGCCTCGGGCGCCCCCGGCCAGCCGCGCGGGCCGATCCTGACGGCTGACCGAGACGAGATCACGCTTCGCGACAAGCGCGGCAAGGTCGTACTGGTGAATTTCTGGGCCACCTGGTGCCCGCCTTGCGTGGTGGAAATGCCTGCGCTGGACGCGCTGCAGGCGCGGCTGGGCTCGGATGATTTTGAAGTGGTCGCCATCTCCATGGACCGCCGGATGGAGGACGCGGAGGCGTTCTACGCCGAGCGCGCGCTCGATCACCTCGCCCTGTATTTTGATCCCAACATGAATATGGGCTTCGCCGCCGGCGCGCGCGGCCTGCCGCTGAGCGTGCTGTACGATCGCAACGGCATCGAAATCGGCCGACTGGATGGCGACGCCGACTGGGCCAGCCCCGAAGCGATCGCCCTGATGGAAGCGGCCATCGCGCGCTTCTAGACGTCCGCGTCCTTCGGCCCGTCCACGGTGGTCAGGGGCGGCGCGGCCGGGTCGGGATTATAGCCCAGTTGCGCGCACAGCTGCTCATAGGCCGGACTGGCTGCGGCCTCGTGCGCGACGCCGCCGGGCACGGGCACGCGGTCGCGCGGGGTAAACACGTCGCCGCCGCGCCCGCTACCCCCGGACAGGCGGATGGCCGGAAGGTGGTCCTGCCAGTGAGGATTGAAGCTGAGCTCCAGCCACGCGCAGACTTGACCCATCCACGCGTCCGGGTCTGCGGCGACGTCCTCATACTTCACCACCCGGCCGGCATGGGGCTGATCGAGGAAGACCCGGTACCGCGCAGCGTATTCCTCCAGCGTGCCGGGCTGGAAATGCACCCAGTTACTGGCGTTCAGCGATATCCATGAATCCAGCGGATGGCGCACCAGGGTGAGCGTGCGCACCGGAAGATCACGCGCCACCAGCTCGGTGACGCCGGGGCGGGAGGACCAGTCACGCGACCTGCAATAGCGGGTGTGGCTGTGGGCGCGCACGATGAGGCGGGCGCCGCGGCGAGCGTATGCTCCGTGCAGGGCGCGAAGACTGGCGCGGAACACGTCTTCGCGCACCGTGTCGTCCACGCCGCCCGTCGCTGTTTCGGCCAGATGCACCAGATCGGTGGGCGCGAACGCGGCGCGCCGGTGATGACGCGATGCGTACGGGTCCACCTCGCTGAGCACCACGACATTGGGCTGAGCCTGCAAGGCGCGCCCGAAAATCGTGCCGCCAACACAGGCCAGCTGGCGCACAACTCGCACCGGCTCGGGCCCGGCATGGGCGCGCGCCCAGCACCGTTCCAGCAACTGAGCCAGCGGCATGCCGGCCGCACCGCCCTGGGTGGACGCAGGATAGCGCCGGTGAAGCAGCTCCAGCGCTTGCTCGACCGGCTCGGGCAGGCGCCGCGCGGTCGCCGCTTGCCAGGTCAATGGTCCCAATCCGTCTGCGCGCCCTTGCGATCGGCGCCGAGGCGGGCATTGGCGGCGCTGGTCAGGCGGTCGGTCAACTGACGCAGCAAGCCATCCAGCTCATTGCGGTCATCCAGCAGCGCGCCGTAGCGCGCCTGAAGCTCGGACAGGCTCGCCTGGGCCAGGCGCTGACCGGTAATCGCCAGACGCAAGTCCTCGCGGGCCGCCTTGATCTGGGCGCTCAGGGCGCGTTCGCGCTCGGCGCCGGCGCGCACTCTCTCCTGAAGCCGGGCCGTCTCGTCACGATGCGCCGCCTGTTCACGCCCGGTGTCGCCAGCATCCTTGCGGGCGCTTTGCAGCTCTTTCTCCGCCTTCGCACGAGCGGTTTCTGCTTGCTCCCGCGCCCGCGCCAGCTCCAGACCCCGCGCCTTTGACGCCTCCAGCTCGGCCTGCAACTCCTCGCGCAATTTGCGGTTACGGGCCTCGGCCTCGGCGGCTTCGCGGCGCACAGCGTCCAGTTCTCCGCCCGCCTCAAGCTCGCCACAGCGCATCTGGCTGGCCCTGAGCTCCCGGAGCAGCGCGCTGCGCTGCTCCAGCCAGCGCGCCTCGGCGTCGCGCGCGGCGGCGCGATAGGTCGCCAGCGCGGCCTCCAGCTCGTCAGCGCGCGCCGCCGGGGCCGGCACGCCATCTGTTGAACCGCGGGCATGGGCCGCGCGGTTGGCCGGACTGATCCAGGCGCGCCAAAGATCGGGGTCGCTCTGCCCTGGAAGCGCCAGCATCAACCGGCCCTGCGCGCGCGCCCAGGCTTCGATGTCAGTGCGCGCCGTTGAACCGGCATCGCGCGCTGCTTCTCGGACCGCGACAATGACATGATCAAATCGCTCCAGCCAGCCCGCGGCGTCCATCGCATCCAGCGCTTCCAGCGAATCATCGGTAGCGTCGATCAGAAGGACCGTCTCGCCGCCGCCGGCAAAATCATCCTCAGTGAGCACGTCTGAGGCGGTGATGCAGCCCATGCCGGTCTCGCGCGCCACCGCCGCTTCGATCAGGCGGACCGAGGGGAGCGAGGCGCAAGCGCCGCGCAGCCGCGCTGCAAGCTGAGGATCAGGCTCGATCAGGATCGCCGTCCGGGCTGACCGCGCCAGCGCGCCCGGCCCGTCCGCCCCGGCGCCCACATGCACGATCAGGCCGGGAGGGCCGTGAAGAATGGTGTCAAGGCGCGGAGGGGTCATTGGCGCCGCCCTGGACGGACAAAAAAACAGGCGCGACGGGCCGGGCTGAAACGTGCCATCGGCGCCGGCGCCAAGCGTGTCATAGTCACCGGGTCCGACGCCGGACCGGATGTGTTGATCCCGATGTGTGTCACACCCTGCATTCGGTTACGCCTGTTGCGTCAGGCCGGATGGAATTCGCCTCTGCCAACACCACAAATCACGCGGCAACTCTGGATTGCAATTTTCCGATGACTACCCGATAAAGCTAGCACTTTCAAACCTTAAGGTCCATGAAGGCGCTCACGCAAGCATGCTCAGCCCTGGCGAGTTGCATATCCGGCCCATTGCGCCCTACAAGAGCCGCTGATGCAGCGCAGCGCCGGGGCATATCACAGTGCGGCGACGCTGCCAGAACAGGCGACAGGGATGGCGACACGCGCGACTTTCATTCCGGGCGCACTCACCAAGCCCGCGCCTGGCCAGCGGCGGCGTGATTTCAAAGGCGGAGCGCATCCATGAGCACCAGCGTCACCGTCCGGCGGACGGTCCCAAGCCGCAGCATATCCGGCTTCTTTGCAGATCTCGGCGCAGGCCTGCGCATGACCGATCTGTGGCGCACCTTCGCCTGGGATGAGATGCAGCAGCGCTACCGGCGCAGCATATTGGGGGTCGCGTGGATCGTGATCGCCTACGCTGTGTTCGTCGCCGGCGTCTCGATCATATTTTCGGCGTTCACCCGCCAGGACGGCGCATTTTTCGTGATGCATGTCGCCATCGGCTATGCGGCGTTCAATTTCATCGTGGGCAACATCACCGATGGCTGCACTGTGTTTACTGGGGCGCGTGTGTGGGTCCACTCCATCGCCCTGCCCCATTCCATCCATGTCTATCGCAGCATCTGCCGGTCCATCTTCATCCTCGGCCTGCAGCTAGGCATGGCGGCCCTGATTGTGATCGCAGTCGGATGGCGGCCCAGCCTGATCAATCTCTGGGTCTTGCCCGCAATCCTCGTATTCCTGCTGAACGCGGTCGCTATCCAGTACCTGATGGGACTGATCAGCGCGCGCTTCCGCGACGTCAGCCATCTGGTCAGTTCGGTCACCCGGCTTTTGCTGTTCGTAACGCCCATTCTGTGGACCCGCTTCGATCTGCGCGGCGTGCGTAGCGACATCATGGATTTCAATCCGATCGCTCACTATGTGGAAATATTCCGCGCGCCCCTGATGAATATGGAGCCGCGTCCGCTGAGCTGGGCCGTGGTGATTGTCGTGACGATCCTTGTCTGGATCGTAGCAGCGGTGGTGGCGTCGCGTGTGCGCCAGCGTCTGGCCTATTGGCTTTAGGAGCGCTCCGACTTGTCCCATATCCGCGTTGAAGGCCTGTGCGTGAACTACCCGCTCTACGGGCGCAGCCGTGCGGCGGCGGGAATCCATGAAGTGGATTCAGATATTGACCGCATGGTGCGTGACAAGAAGGGCCGCGTGGTCGGCGTGCGCGCCCTGCAGGGCGTCACGTTTGAAGCCGCGGCCGGCGAGCGCATTGCGCTGCTCGGCGAGAACGGGTCCGGAAAGACCACGCTATTGCAGGTCCTGGCCGGCATCTACTCGCCTGATTCAGGCGTCGTGGAGGTCGAGGGACGCACCACCGCCCTGGTCAATATCAATTTGGGCATGAACGCCGAGGCCACCGGGCATCGCAACATCACCCTGCGCGGTCTTGCCTCCGGGCGCACCCGCGCCGAGATCGAGGACAAGCGCGCCGAAATCGCCGCCTTTTCCGAGCTGGGCGATTTCCTGAATTTGCCCGTAGAGACCTATTCGGCGGGCATGCGCATGCGCCTGAGCTTCGCCATCGCCACAGCGTTCGAACCCGATGTGCTCATTCTGGACGAGTGGCTGTCGGCCGGCGACTCAGCCTTCCGCAAGAAGGCGACCGAGCGGATGCGCAATTTCGTCGACAAGGCTGGCATCCTGGTGCTCGCGTCCCACAGCCCGTCCCTGCTGATCGACACCTGCCAGCGCGCCCTGTGGCTCGATGCCGGGCACGTGCGCGCCGAAGGCGATGTAAAGGAAATCCTCCAGGCCTATGGCGAGGAGATGGAGCGCCGTCAGGTGGGCCGGGACGAAAGGGCGCAGGTTCAGATCGCCGCCGCGGTCGACGCCCGTGAAGCCAAACGCCTCAAGGCCGAAGCGCGCGCCAACCGCCGCCGGCCCGCCAAGGCAGACACCGGCCCGGGGGTAAAGACAGGCAGCGCCGGAACAGTGTCAGACCCGGTAAGCGGCGCTGGCGGCGATGCAAATACGCGCCCATCCGCGCACGTCCCCGCCCGCGCCTGCGCCGAGCCCGACCCTGACAATCCGATCACCCGCCTGGTGGGCCGGATGGCCAGGATGATCGGGCGTTAGGGCGCCAAGGCCGGCCAGCGCCAGCGAGGGCCTGACCTGAACGGATGTGGGGCAAAGAGGGCATCCGGCGCCCTCTGGCAGCCCCGATTCGAACCCGGAGGGTTCGCAAGGGCGGCCGCCCGCCCGGAGCGAATATGGGGACCGACTGAACGGAGCGAAGGAAAACCGGCCGTAATGGCGCACCCGACAGGATTCGAACCTGTGACCTCTGCCTTCGGAGGGCAGCGCTCTATCCAGCTGAGCTACGGGTGCTGATCGGCCAGATGAGGTGCATACAGGAGGCGGGCGGCCGGTTCAATCGTGTCGCGCGCCGCCTCGCAGAACCGCCCCGCCAAGCAACCCGGCGACCCGCCTGCAGCTGCGCTCATCCGGAGATGAGGCGGGCCAGGACGAAGCCGGTCATGCCGCCAACGGCCAAGAGGCTCCACAGCCAGATGCGGGCGCGGCCCTTGCGCACCGGGGCCTCGCCCTCAAGATCTTCGGCGTCGGGCTCGGGCAGGGTCCAGGCGAGCCAGGCTGCGGGCATGATGAAGCTGTAGATCAGCACGCCAAAGAAGATCGCGTTCCAGTGTGAATAGCTCTGCGGCGCCCACAAGGTGAGGCGCGTGTCGTCATTTGCGACGGCCAGATAGAACACCGCCGCGGCGGCCAGCGCCGTGAGCACGGTATAGGAGAAGGCGTAGGCGCGGTGGCGCAGGTCCCGCTCCACATCGTCGAGCGCGCTTGGGACCTCGCCAGCGATGCGCTGGACATAGGAGGGCGCGACCCAGAAGAAGGCGAGCACGCTGACCAGCACCAGGAACAGGCCGAAGATATCCAGCGCCACATGATCGGTGACGAGCTGCACGATGCAGCCTGCCGGATAGCCGGCCAGGACCGCGATGATGGCGGCGCGCACCGAGACGCGCGAGCGGTGGGGAATGCGGCCCGAGGCCGTGCGCATGTAAAAGGACATCTCAGTCGCCTTTGCCAGAAGCAGCCATGCGCGACAGGGGCGTGAAGGGCTGCAGGGAGAAGATCATTTCCACCGGCAGGTCGAAATACGCCGCCAGCTTCAGCGCCAGCTCCAGCGACGGGTTGTAATCGCCCCGCTCCAGATAGCCGACGGTCTGGTAGTTGACCCCGAGCGCCTCAGCCAGCGCCTTGCGCGACAGGCCGCGCTCGGCGCGCAGCACAGGCAGGCGGTTATGGATGATCGCGGTCTCGCTCACGCGCCTTCGCTCCGGGTCAGTCGCGCCGCGCCGGACAGTCCGGCGGCGGTGCATCTTGTGGCTTGTCTAACCCGGATTGATGGAGGGCGCAATCAAAATATTGCGTATGTACAACATTTCATCTTGAGACTACGGTGCAGGACGTTGATCCTGGCGGTCGGCGTCACAGGTCGAGATCGTCCTCATCGGCGTCGCGCGGCCGGTAGCCCAGCCCCACCATCATGCCCGCGCCAAGGCGTTCAGGATGGGGCGCGCCAAAGCCGGTCGCCCGCTTCAGGGAGAAATAAAGGCCCAGGGCGCCCAGAAGCCCGCCGCCCAGCAAGCCCGCCAGTACAAACCAGCCGCTCATGCTTTCGGGATGGAGATTCAGGGCGAGCCACACGGTTGCGCCGAAGACGCTCAGAGACAGGATCAACGCCAGCAGGCGGGCCATGAATCGGGAAATCGTGTCCATCACGCCATCATAGCGCCAAATGAGGCGAAGAGACGGCCCGTCAGGCCGCGCTGTCGGCCTCATAGGTCAGGGCCAGGAACACGTCTTCCAGATCGGGTTCCTCGGTGCGCAGATCGGCGATGCGCCCGCCCGAGGCGTGATAGGTTTCGATAAGGCGCGCCACAGACGCTTCGCCCACCTTGTAGGTGATGGCCAGTGCGCCGTCCTTGCGGATCACCGCCTCGGCATGCTCGAAGCCCGCGGGCACCGCCGAGAGCGGCTCGC
>JAIUMW010000071.1 GCA_022565365.1 Oceanicaulis sp. | reverse complement strand
CGCCGCATCTATGCCGAGGCAGAGCGGATCCGCGGCGACACGGGTGAAAACCTGATCGGCCTGCTGGAACGCCGCCTTGACGCCATCGTCTATCGCGCGAAATTCGTGCCCACCGTGTTCGCCGCGCGCCAGTTCGTCAATCACGGCCACGTGAAGGTGAACGGTCAGCGCGTCAACATCGCGTCCTATCAGTGCAAGCCGGGCGATGTGGTCGAAGTGCGCGAGAAGTCGCGCAACATGGCCCTGGTGCTCGAAGCGCTGGGCAGCCCCGAGCGTGACGTGCCCGATTATCTCGAGCTCGACGGCAAGGGTATGAAGGCGACGTACGCCCGCGTTCCCGAGTTCAACGAGGTGCCCTATCCGGTGAAGATGGAGCCCAACCTCGTGGTGGAATTCTACTCCTCCTGACGCCTTCGGCGCGGCCCCGGCTGCGCCTGCTTCAAGAACAGGACCCGCTGGCGCACGCTGGCGGGTCTTTTTCTTGGCGTGTTGGCGCTGTCGCCGCGCGCTGTGGTCGGTTAGACTGGGGTCAAGACGCCGACAGGAGACGCACCATGATCCGACTGAAGACCGCCTGCGCCGGTGCGCTCGCCCTGATGCTGGCGGCCTGCCAGAGCGGCCCGTACGGCCAGCCTCAGGGCCATCGCGCCGAGCCGGTCTATGACTGGCGTGTGGATCGCGCAGGCGATCTGGTGGTGCGTGTGGCGTCCAATGGCTGCACGACGCGCGACAGCTTTGTCGCCGACGTATACGGCGCCGGCGGGCAGGGCTGGAATTTCGACGTCACGCTGACGCGCATCCATTCGGACAATTGCCGTGCGCTGCTGCCCCAGGGCGTGGAGCTGGTCTGGACCCGCGACGAGCTGGGCCTGCCGCAAGGCGCGGGCGTGCGTGTCATCAATCCAAGGTCCGCGCCGCCGTCAGGCTAGAGCTGCGCAGAGACCATTCCTTAACGCGCCGCGCCGATGATGCCGTGATCCATCTTGCCGTCACGGATGTGAGCGTATGGCTGAAGACTTCCGATCCATCCCCGATCCGTCCGCGCCGCCGCCGGCGCCGCCATCAGGCCGGGCGCGCACGCTGCTGCCGCGCCGCCTGGCTGATATCGTCTGCCTGCCCTCCCGCCGCGTCGCGCCGCACGAGCGCTGGATGGTCGCTGACGTGCTTGAAACGATGCTACCCAGCGCAGATTCCAGCTTGCGCGCCAAGGTCGCCTTGCGCCTGGCGGATCAGGCCGAGGCTCCGGCCGGTCTGGTGCGCCGGTTGGCGCTGGATGAGTACGAGATCGCCGAGCCCCTGCTGTCACGCGCCCGGGCGCTGACCGATTTCGACATGATGGAGATTGCGCGCAAGACCGAACGCCGCCACCGGCTGGCGCTGGCCCGGCGCGAGCGCCTGTCCGAGGTGGTCGCCGCAGCCCTGTGCGCCAGCGGCGATGTGGAGGTCATTTCCGCGGTCCTGCGCAATGACGGCGCCCATCTGGCGCTGGAGACCGTCGAGTTTCTGGTGCACGAGGCGGCGGACGACGAAAATCTGGCGCGGCTCCTCATCAAGCGCGCCGAGCTGCGCCCGGCCCAGGCGCTGACGCTGTTCTGGGCCTGTGGCCATGATCAGCGCCGGATGATCCTGGACCGTTTCGCCGCCTCGCGCGCCATCCTGCAGGACGCCGCCAGCGATGTGTTTCCGCTGGCCGCACGCCAGGAAGAGCGCGATCCAGCTGTAGACGCGGCACTGGTCTATATCGACCGGCGCCAGCGCGACCGCCGCGCCGCAGAGTTGTCGCGCTATCAGTCGCTGGAAGGGCTGATTGAGCATGCCGCGCGCAACGGGCTGGGGATGGAGGCGCGCACCGAGATGGCCACGCTGTCGGCCATCGGCCAGGACCTGACCAACCGCATGTTGGATGATTTCGGCGGCGAGCCGCTGTCGGTGCTGGCCAAGGCCACCGGCCTGTCGCGCGAGCATCTTGTGATGATGGTAGAGCTGGGCGGACGCACCGATGCGCCCCTGCGCATCCAGCAGGCAGTGCGGGTGTTCGACACGCTGTCGGTGGACAAGGCGCAGACGGTCCTGCGCTACTGGAACTGGGTGATCGGGCGTACGGGCGCCGGCTGATTGCGGAACTGCTTGCCGCGCAAATCCTTGCCCCGGATTCGCTTGCCAGTGTCAGGGCGCTCGGCTAACGACGCGTTTTATGATCGATGCAATCGCCCTGGCGCTCGCCAACCTGACATCGCCCGCCGTGCTGTTCTTCGCACTCGGGATTTTCGCTGGCATTGTCCGGTCTGATCTCACCATTCCACAGGCTATCGCCAAGGGACTGGCGCTCTATCTGATGCTCGCCATCGGGTTCAAGGGCGGCGCCGCCGTAGCCGAAGTCGGGCTGTCGACGGACCTGGCGCTGGCGGCGCTGGCCGGCGTGGTGCTCAGCTTCTCCCTGCCGCTGGTGGCGTTCGCGCTCCTGCGCGCCTTCACCAAGGTTGACCGGGCTACGGCTGCGGCCAGCGCCGCCCATTACGGCTCGATCTCTGTCGTCACTTTCGTGGCGGGCTCTGAGTTCCTCACCCTGTCAGGTCTCGTCTGGTCGGGCCATATGGTGGCCGTGCTGGCGATCATGGAGACGCCAGCGATCCTGACCGGCCTCTGGCTGGCGGGCCGGGCCTCCAAGGGCCCTGATCCGGAAGCGCGCCCGGAGCTGGTGCGCGAGGTTTTGCTGAACGGGTCGGTGGTGTTGCTGATCGGCGCCTTCCTGATCGGCTGGGCGTCGGGGCCGGCGGGCATGGCGCGCCTTGATCTGTTCGTGAACGGGCTGTTCCAGGGCCTTCTGTGCCTGTTCCTCCTGGATATGGGCCTGGTCGCCGCGCGCCGGCTGGGCGGAGCGAGAAAGCTCGGCCTGTCCGGTGTCATCTTCGGCCTTGTGATGCCGCTGATCGGCGCTGCGGCGGCCCTGCCGGTGGCCTGGCTTATCGGCATGAGTCCGGGCGACGCCGCCGCGCTGATGATCCTGTCTGGCTCGGCCAGCTATATCGCCGTGCCCGCGGCCATGCGCATCGCTCTGCCGGAGGCGGATCCGTCCGTGTATCTGACCTTGTCGCTGGCGATCACCTTCCCGTTCAATCTGACCATCGGCATACCGCTCTACGCCAGCGTGGCGCAGGCCGTATTGGGAGGCTGACATGACGCGTCCGATCCGCAAGAAAGTCATCGCGGTGGTGGAGACGGCGCATCTGCGCCGGCTGATCGACCTGATCAAGAGCTGCGGCGTCTCCGGGCTAACGGTGATTGACGGCCGTGAGGGCTCCGGGGTGACGGGAGACTGGGTGCGAGACGGGGTGTCGGAAGCGGTGGAGATGAAGATCGTCCACGCCGTCATGACCGCAGAGACCGCTGAGCGCGTGTTCGACAAGGCGGCCGTGTTCTTCGAGCGCTATCCGGGAATCATTTACAGCCACGATGTGGAAGTGGTGCGCGGCGAGCGGTTCTGATCGCCGCCATAACCCTTCTGACGCCGGGGGATATGAAGAATCTGCGGCGCAACGCACCGGTTTCTCTGGAATTCCCTGCGCGCCTTGCCTAGAACCCGTGCCAATCCGTTCGCCGATCTAAGCTGTCACCTTTCCAGGGAGGACCGGGCTTTGACCCGCAAATGGCTCTATGGCGTGACCCTGACCATCGTGCTCGCCGCGATGTGGGCCTTCCTGTCCGGATACGGGCTGAAGCAGCCGCTCCTGTCGCTGGCGATCTGCTCGGTGGTGGTGACGGTCTATATGACCGTGCGCATGGGCCTGCTTGACGGCGAGTCCACGCCGTATCTGCGGGTGCGCTACTTCACCTATTGGGGCTGGCTCAGCAGCGAGATCGTGAAATCAAACATCGCGGTCCTGCGCATCGTTCTGTCGCCGGTGATCGACATCAAGCCGACGGTGACGCGCACCCCGGTCACCCTGCGTGACGATGTGGCGCGCGCAACCCTTGCCAATTCCTACACCCTGACGCCGGGCACGGTGACCATGGAGGTCCAGGAGAACGGGTTCATCCTCCACGCGCTCGACGAATCCTTCTGCAGCCAGGAAGGCTTCCGCGCCTTCGAGCGCCGGGTGAGGATCGCCCCGGGGGAGGCCGGCTGATGGGCTTCATGGTTTTCGTCGACATTGCCGTCGCCCTGATGATCGTCATCGCCATGGCGCTGATGCTGACGCGCCTGTTCATCGGCCCGACCCTATATGACCGGGTGCTGGCGGTGAATGCGTTCGGCACCAAGATCGTGTTGTTCCTGGCGGTGTTTTCGCTCGCGGTGGGGCAGGCCGACAGCATCGATATCGCGCTGCTCTATGCGCTGATCAACTTCGTGGCGACCATCGCGATCCTGAAATTCTTCAGCTACGGCTCGCTCGAAGTGGCGCTTCATGATTCAGCGCCCGTGCCTGCGCCCAAAGCCAAGGACGGGGAGGGCGAATGATGGACTGGATGTTCTGGATCTCCGTCGCCCAGGGACTGGCCTCGGCTGTTTTCATGCTGACGGGCGCCGGCCTGGTGCTCGCCGGGGCGATCGGCGTGCTGCGCCTGCCCGATTTCTACACCCGCATGCATGCTGCCGGCGTCACCGACACGCTGGGCGCCGAGCTCGTCATTATCGGACTGATCATCCAGTCGGGCTTCACACTGGTGAGTGTGAAGCTGGCCCTTCTGGGCCTGATCGTCTTCCTGACCAGCCCGACGTCCACCCACGCTGTGGCCAACGCGGCCTATCGCTCCGGCCTCAAGCCGCTCCTGCGCCGCTGGCGTTCTGACGAGACGCGGGAGGACGCGCAATGAACGGCGCCGAGATCACACAGCTGTTCGACTATCTGTTCATGGTCATGCTGCTGTTCATCGGCCTGGCCATCATCCGGCTGCAGAACCTGTTCGCCGTGGTCATGCTGACCGGCGTGTATTCGTTGATCGCCGCGGCCTGGTTCGTGTCTCTGAGTGCGGCGGATGTGGCGATCACCGAAGCGGCGGTCGGCGCGGGCATCTCCACCGTCCTCCTTCTGGCGGCGATGCTGTTGACGTCGGGCAAGGCCAAGCCGACCACCGCCTTCCGCCACTGGGCGGCCCTGGTGGTGATGACGGCGGCGGGCGCGGCGGTGTTCTACGCGCTGGGTGATCTGCCGGTCTATGGCGCGGCGGACAGCCCGGCCAATACCGGCGTGGGCATGGCCTACATCGATCGCACCCCAGCGGAGATCAATATCCCCAACGTGGTCACGGCGGTGCTGGCCAGCTATCGCGGCTTTGACACCATGGGCGAGGTGTTTGTGGTGTTCGCCGCCGGTGTCGGCGTGGCGCTGCTTTTGAACCTCTCCGGACGCGGCAAGCGGGGGGAGGACTAGATGAACCCGTATGTAGTCCTCAGGGTCGTTTCCAAGCTCCTGATCCCGCTTATTTTCCTGTTCGGCTTCTACGTCCATTTCCATGGCGAGTACTCGCCCGGCGGCGGGTTCTCGGCCGGCGTGGTGCTGGGCGTGGGCGTGATCCTTTACGCGCTGATTTTCGGCATGGACGCCGCGCGCAAGGCGGTGCCGCCCTGGTGGGCGCGCATCGGCATGGCGATGGGCGCGTTCATCTTCGCCGGCGTGGGTTTTGTCTCGCTGTTCATGGGCGGCAATTTCCTCGACTACACCGCGCTTGATCCCAACCGGACCTATCTGGGCCAGCATCTCGGCATTGTGGCGGTGGAGTTCGGCGTGCGGATGAGCGTCACTGCGGTGATCATCGCGATTTTCTATGCGTTCGCCGGACGTGAGCGCACCGGCGACACGGCGGAGGGCTGAGGCGATGATCGAGATTATTGCTGATCGCTTCACCTATGCGGTGATCCTGGTCCTGATGATGGTCGGCCTCTACGCCGTCATCGCCACCGGCAATCTGGTCAAGCGCATGGTGGGTCTGTCGATTTTCCAGACCTCGGTGTTCCTCTTGTACATCGCCACCGCCAAGGTGACCGGCGGCGGGCCGGCGATTTTCGACTATTCCGATCTGGCCGCCCGCACGATCCCGGAGGATGCGATCTACGCCAACCCGCTGCCCCACGTGCTGATCCTGACCGCGATCGTGGTCGGCGTGGCGACGCTGGCCATGGGTCTGGCGCTCGTGGTGCGCATCCGGGAGGTCTACGGGACCATCGAGGACGATGAATTGTCCGAGATCGACCACGATGACGAGCTGAAGAAGGGCGTGTAGGGGCGATGGAGCCGCAGTTTCTCCCGGCCGCAATCGCGGCCCATGCGCCAGCCTTGCTGGTGATGATCCCGCTGATCCTGTCGGCGCCCGCCGCTATGATCACCAGCGGACGCGCCGCATGGGTGATGGCGCTGCTGGGCGTCGGCGCCGCCCTTGTACTGGCGGCGGAGATTTTCCTGGCCACCCGCGCCGAGGGCGCGGTGCTGTCCTACGCCATGGGCGGCTGGGAGCCTCCATTCGGCATCGAATTCCGCATTGACGCGCTGAACGCCGCGCTGCTGCTCCTGTTGGGGTCCACAGGCTTTCTGGCGCTGCTGTTCGCCGGGCCGAGCGTCGCCGACGAGATATCGCGCCAGAAGCAGTCGCTGTTCTATTCCGCCTTCCTGATCTGTTTTGCCGGCCTGGCGGGCGTGGCGAGCACGGGGGACGCTTTCAACCTCTTCGTCTTCCTGGAGATTTCCTCCATCGCCACCTACGCCATCATCGCCATGGGCTGGAGCAATGACCGCCAGGCGCTGACGGCCTCGTTCAACTATCTGGTGATGGGCACGATCGGCGCGACCTTCTTCGTTATCGGCGCCGGTTTCATCTATATGAGCACCGGCACGCTCAACATGGCCGATATGGGCCGGGCCATCGCCGAGATGAACGGCAACCGGGCCGTCGAGGTGGGCTTCGCCTTCATCCTGGTCGGGATCGGGCTGAAAGCCGCGCTCTTCCCGCTGCACCAGTGGCTGCCCAACGCCTACGCCTATGCGCCCAACTTTGTGACCACCTTCCTGGCCACGACGGCCACGAAGATCGCGTTCTACGTCATCATCCGCTTCCGCTATGACGTGTTCTCAATCCAGACCGGCTTCGTGACCAATGCGATGCTATGGGTGATCACGCCGCTGGCGATCGCGGGCATGCTGGTGGCCTCCACCCAGGCCCTGTTCCAGAACAATGTGCGAAGGCTGTTCGCCTACTCGTCCGTGGCGCAGGTCGGCTACATGATGCTGGGCCTGGGCATGGCGACCTCGCTGGGCCTGTCGGCGGGCATGCTCCACCTCACCAATCACGCCATGATGAAGGGCGCGCTGTTCATGGCGCTGGGCGCCTTCGCCCTGTCCTACGGCATTCGCCGCATCGCGGATTTCAAGGGGCTGGGCCAGGTCATGCCCATGACATCGGCGGCCTTCACCATCGGCGCCCTGTCGCTGGTGGGCGTGCCGTTCACGGTGGGCTTCATCTCTAAATTCTACCTCATCCAGGCTGCGCTGGATGCGGGCTGGTGGTGGGCTGTGGCCGCCATCCTGATCTCGTCTGTGATCGCCGTGTTCTATGTCTACCGCATCCTGGTCGCGATCTGGGTGACGCCGCCGAACGAGGCGCGCAAGGCCTCGCCCAAGCGGGTGCCGCTGGCCATCGCTGTGCCGCTGGCCATTCTGGCGGGCGCCAATCTGGTGTTCGGCGTCTGGGCCGAACCCATCGTGGACATGGCGCGCGCCGCCGCTGATGCAGCGATCGCCGCAGGGGTGAACCCATGACCTGGACGCCCGAACTCGCTCTGGCGCTGGCCCTGATCCTGCCGCTGGTTGGCGGCGCGGGCGTGCTGTTGCTGGGCCGCTGGCCGAATCTGCGAGAGGCGGCGACCCTCGTCACCGCCGTCGCGCTGGCCATTGTGGTGGCTTATCTGGTGGAGGCCTCGGGCAGCCGCCCCGAGCTGACCCTGGTGGAGATTGCGCCGGGCCTGTCGCTCAAATTCACGCTGGAGCCGCTTGGCGCCGTGTTCGCCATGGTGGCCAGCGGGCTGTGGATCGTGAACTCGCTCTACTCCATCGGCTATATGCGCGGGAACAAGGAGAAGGATCAGACCCGGTTCTACTTCTGCTTCACCATCTCCATCGCCGCGGCCATGGGCATCGCCCTGTCGGGCAATCTGATCACGATGTTCTTCTTCTATGAGGCGCTGAGCCTGGCCACCTATCCGCTGGGGGCGCACAAGGGCGACGCCAAGGCGCGCAAGGGCGCCTCGATCTATCTGGGCATATTGCTGGCGACCTCCATCGGCCTGTTCCTGCCCGCGATCTTCGCCACCTATGCGCTGACCGGCACCACCGACTTCACCGCCGGCGGCATTATGGGCGGGGTCGGGCCTGTCGCGGGCTCGGTCATCCTGGTGCTGTTCGCCTTCGGGATCGGCAAGGCGGCGCTGATGCCGACCCATCCCTGGCTGCCCAACGCCATGGTGGCGCCCACCCCGGTCTCGGCCCTTCTGCACGCCGTGGCGGTTGTGAAGGCGGGCGTGTTTTCGATCCTGAAAGTGTCGGTCTACATCTTCGGCCCGCAATATCTCGAGACGCTGCCCGCCGCGAACGTGCTGGCCTGGATCGCAGGCGCGTCCATCGTGATCGCGTCCGTGATGGCGATGACCAAGGATAATCTCAAAGCCCGGCTCGCCTATTCCACCGTCAGCCAGCTCTCCTATGTGACGCTGGGCGCCATGCTGGCGAGCCCGCTGGCGCTTCTGGGCGCGGCCTTGCAGATCATCATGCACGCCTATGGCAAGATCACGCTCTTCATGGCCGCCGGAGCGATTTATACCGGCACAAAGAAGACGGAGATTTCCCAGCTCAATGGCCTGGGCCGGCTGATGCCGGTGACGTTCGCCGTGTTCCTGATCGGGGCGCTGTCGATCATCGGCATGCCGCCCTTTGGCGGGGTCTGGCCGAAAATCTTCCTGATGGAAGGTGCGGCGGGGGCCGGCCAGCCCTGGCTGATCGCGGTGCTGATCGCCTCGACCCTGCTGAATATCGGTTATCTGCTACCCATCGCGATCCGCGGCTTCCTGAAGCCCGCGCCGGGGACCAGCCCGATGAAGCCGGGACAGCCGCCGGGTCTGGTCTGGATCGCGCCACTGGTCACCGCCATCGGCACGGTGGTGCTGTTCTTCGCCATCGGGCCGCTGATTGATTACCTCACCCCGGTCTTCATGACGGAGATGACGCCATGAACGCGCCCAAGGATACGCGCGCCGGACGCCTGCCGCGCCTTTCGGGCGGCGCCGCGGGCCTGGCAATCGTGCTGGCGCTTGGCGCAGCCAACCTGATCGGGTTCGGTCTGGAGTACTTCCTGACCGAGGACGGGTTCGCCAAGTACCGCACCGTCACCGGCCCGTATGAGTTCGTGCTGATCCCCGCCACGCTGGCGGCGATCCTGGCCGGCTGGGGTGTGCGCTGGCTCTTGGGCCGGCGGGGCGATTACTACGAGCATGCCGCTGGTGACGCCAACGCGGAGGCACGTGATGACTGATCTGTTCGGCGCGCTCCACGGGGTGAACCCGGCCCTGTTCCTGATCCTGGGCGGCGTGCTGGCGCTGGCTCTGCCGTGGGCGCTGGCGCGCAAGGCGGTGATGATCGCCGCGCCGCTGCTGGGACTGGCGGCCTGGTTCGCGACGCGCGAGCCTGGCGTCTATGGCGTCATCGAGCTCGGGCCGATGACGCTGGAGACGTTCCGTTATGACGGGCTGTCGCGCATCTGGGCGCTGGTGTTTCTGCTCGCCGCCTTCCTCAACGGCATCTACGCCCTGCACGAACGCAGCCGGATATCGGACGGCTCGGCGCTGATCTATGCCGGCGCGGCGGTGGGCGCGGTGTTCGCGGGCGATTTCCTGACCCTGTTTGTGTACTGGGAGCTGACGGCGCTGTTCTCCGCGCCGCTGATCTTCGCCGCCGGCACGCCGGCCTCCCAGCGCGCGGGCCTGCGCTATCTGGCGATCCAGGTGTTGTCGGGCGTGCTGCTTCTGGGCGGCGCGGCGGTGTGGGCCAGCCAGACCGGCTCCTGGACCTTCGACGCCATCGGTACGGATAGTCCGGCCGGCCTCGTCCTGCTCATCGCGTTCGGCATCAAGGCGGCTTTCCCGCTCCTGCACATGTGGATGCAGGACGCCTATCCCAAAGCGACCGGCGTGGGCGCGGTGGTGCTGTCTGCCTTCACCACCAAGCTCGCGGTCTATGCGCTGGCGCGCGGCTTTGCGGGCACGGAAATCCTGATCACCATCGGCGCGATCATGGCCGTGTTCCCGATCCTGTTCGTGATCGTGGAAAATGATCTGCGCCGCACGCTCGCCTATGCGCTCAACAACCAGCTGGGCTTCATGGTGGTGGGCGTGGGCGTGGGCACGCCGCTGGGCCTGAACGCCGCGGCGGCCAACGCCTTTGTCGGCGTGTTCTACATGGCGCTGATGTTCATGGCGATGGGCGCGGTGATGCACCGCACCGGCACCGCCAAGGTCAGCGAGCTGGGCGGTCTGTTCCGCTCCATGCCGATCACCGGGGTGTTGAGCATTGTCGGCGCGCTCGCCCTGGTCGGGGCGCCGCTCTTCTCCGGCTTCGTGACCAAGACGCTGGTGCTGTCGGCGGTGTCCTATCATGGCGACATGCTGGTCTACGCCGTCCTGGTCTTCGCGGCCGCCGGCGTCATGGAGCTCAGCGCGCTCAAAGTGCCGTTCTTCGCTTTCTTCGGAAAAGACCGCGGCTACAAGGTGAAGGAAGCGCCGCTCAACATGCTCCTCGCCATGGGGCTGGCGGCCTTCCTGTGCATCTATCTCGGCGCGCACTGGCAGGCGCTCTACGGCCTGTTGCCGTTTGCCATGGATTACCAGCCCTACACCGCCGACAATGTGATCGGGCAGGTGCAGATCCTGCTGGCGGGCGCCTTCGCCTTCGCGCTGATGGTCTGGCTCAACCTGTTCCCGCTGCGCGGCGACCGCACTATTCTGGATGCAGACTGGCTGTACCGCCGCGTGGGCGACGGCGTGGTGCGCTGGGGCGGCGCCATGGGCGTGCTGCTGGCCGGCGCCAGCGAGCGGGGCCTGGGCGTGGTGATCGGGCGCTGGACCAGGCGTCTTTTCAACCTGTTCAGCCCGGCAGGGTCCCTGTCGCGCATCTTCCCGTCAGGGCTGATGGCGATCTGGACCGGCGTGCTTCTGGCGGCGGTTGTGTTGGTCGCCTACTTCTCCCCGTTGTAGTGCGATATCCCCTTAGGTGAATTTTAAGCGGTACAAGCGAGTCGGCGCCCCTGCATAGGAAAGTTATCCTCGTTTTTGTCCGCCGTCCTTATAGTGATCCGGAACCGGAAAGCTTGAGGTCGGAGGAAACCACATGCAGCCGCAAATCCGAGCGCTCGATCTGGCGCGGGCGCGCCTCGCCCAGCAGGCGGTGTCCTACACGTTCGACATCCCGGTCGAGGAGATCACACGGGCGACGCGCGGCTCGGCCCGTGCGGCGCTGGGCCGTCAGATCGCCATATATCTCACCCATGTCGCGTTCGAACTGAGCCTGGCGCGCACCGCCGAGGCGTTCGCCCGCGACCGCTCCACAGCCGCCCATGCCTGCCACCGCATCGAGGACCGGCGCGATGCTCCGGTGTTCGACCAG
Organism: Oceanicaulis sp.; assembly: GCA_022565365.1. Taxonomy (GTDB): domain Bacteria; phylum Pseudomonadota; class Alphaproteobacteria; order Caulobacterales; family Maricaulaceae; genus Oceanicaulis. The sequence continues at coordinate 881 of JAIUMW010000071.1, read as the reverse complement.
TGCCTGGACGAGCTGGAGGCGTGCCTGCGCAGCCTGCCGGGGCCGGGCCGGGTGAAGGGGGAGATGGCGGCATGAGCGCGCCCGGCTGGCTGAAGCGCCTGGATGGGCCGGGCCGGGTGCTGGCGCCGCTGCCGGGCGGGCGGCGCGGCTATGGCGTGTTCTCTGGCGCCGACCGCAGACGCCGCCCGTTGGCCATCGCCGCTCCGGGCGAGGTGCGCAAAGCCGAGGCTGATGGCGTGCTGGAGGCCGGGCCTCATGGTCTGGTGCTGACCGCAGCGGGACAGGCCCGTGTGAAGCGTGAAGACGCGGCGGGCGATTTCGCCGCCCAACACCGGCGCACCGGCGTGCGCAGCGTGATGGGGCCTGAAGGCCGGCTGCAGGCTGTGCAGGTTGATCTCGACGCAGCCTCGCCGCTGGCGCGCTATGCCCGGGCGCGCGGCGATCAGCCCGCGCTGATCGAGCCCCTGCATCTGGCCGCCGCCGCCATATTGCGCCAGGACTATGAGCGCTCGGCCCTCATGTCGCGCGTGACCATGGACTGGAGCGGCCAGCCCGGCTCCAGGGTGCGCCGCGCGCCGCGCGACCGCTCCGACGCGCCCGCCGGGCGGCTGGCCGCCCAGGCGCGCGTGCTGGATGCGCTGGCCGCGGGGGGGCCGGGGCTGGATCGCCTGCTGGTGGCGCTGGTGCTGCGCGAGGCGCCCATGGGGTCAGCCGAGCGCGATCTGGGCTGGCCGGCCCGCAGCGGCGCGCCAGCCCTGCGGCTGGCGCTGGACCGGCTGGCCGTTCACTACCGCCGGCCGGCGCCGGCCGCGCCCGCTAACCCGGTTGCGGCGGCGGGGGCCGGGGGAAGAGGAGGGGGGCCGGCTGGTGGTTTCGGTCGG
>JAIUMW010000070.1 GCA_022565365.1 Oceanicaulis sp. | reverse complement strand
GTGATCGGACGCGCCGACCTGCTGGACCAGGTGAGCCGGGGCGCCGATCATCTTGATGATCTCGACCTCAACCCGCTCCTCGTGCGCGTCGACCCGCAGGCCCGCCCGCCGCGCTCCACCCGCCCCCAGCGCAACGCCGTGGCGCCGAGCCTGGACGCGCAGATCCTCAAAGACGCCGCCCCGGTCTTCACCCGGCGCGAGAAGATGCAGCTGGTCTATGACGTGAAAAACACCGACCGCGCCGTGGGCGCGCGGGTGTCCTCGGCCATCGTGCGCGCCTTCGGCCCGGACGGGCTGGAGGACGGCCAGCTGACCCTGCGCCTGGCCGGATCGGCGGGCCAGTCGCTGGGCGCCTTCGGCGCCAGGGGCCTGCGCATCGAGCTGGAAGGCGACGCCAACGACTATGTCGGCAAGGGCCTGTCCGGCGCGACCATCGCCGTGCGCCCCTATGGCGGCGCACGCCGTCACGGCGCGGGCGATGTGATCATCGGCAACACCGTGCTCTACGGCGCCACGTCAGGGCGCCTGTTCGCCGCGGGCGGCGCCGGTCAGCGCTTCGCCGTGCGGAACTCGGGCGCGACCGTGGTGGTCGAGGGCTGCGGCGCCAATGGCTGCGAATACATGACTGGCGGCGTCGCGGAGATCCTGGGCAAGGTGGGCGATAATTTCGCCGCCGGCATGACCGGGGGCGAGGCCTTCGTGCTGGACGAGGACGGACGGCTGGAGCCGCGCCTCAATGGCGAGACCGTGTTCCTGGCCGAACTGAAAGGCGAGGCCGAGGCCCGCTGCCGCGCCCTCATCGAAGCCCACTACGCCGCCACCGGCTCCCTCCACGCCGCCGCCATCCTCAATGACTGGGACGCCCGCAGGCCGGAGTTCCGCCATGTGGCGCCATTCGAGCCCGCAAAGATCGAGGCGGGCGCCAAGCGGGCGTGAGGGGCAGCGGCGCTGAATCTTGGCCACTTGTTTGGCCGCTTCTGGAGCTCATGAAACAATAAACGCGCCAAAGGCCTGGCCCGTTTGCATTCCCGATTTTGGCCGCTTCCATGGCCGCTTCCATGGCCACGTCCCGCGCGCGTCCGGCTTGGTCTGCGCCCTCTCGCCGCACACCCTCACACGCAAAGGTGACCCGGCCCCGTCTTGGCGCGCGGGCGATTTGGGCCACATTGAAGGTCAGACACCGCCCTGAAACAGGAGCCCGCTCCATGATCGCCCGTCTCGGCCTTGCCCTTGTCGCCGCCCTCATGCTCGCCGGCGCCGCCAGCGCGGATGATTATGTCCGTCCGGCCCCGGCGGATGGCGCGGACCTGCCTGATGGTCTTGCGCACGCCGTGTTCGCGTCGGGCTGTTTCTGGTGCACCGAAGCCGATTTCGAGCCCCTGCCGGGCGTGGTGGCGGTGGTGTCGGGTTTCGCCGGCGGAACCGAGGCCAATCCCGGTTATTACGACGTGGTGCGCGGGCGCACTGGGCATGTGGAGAGCGCGCGCATCATCTATGACCCGGCGGCAGTGAGCTTCAGCGCGCTGCTCGATCACTACTGGCGCAATGTCGATCCGTTCGACGGCGAGGGCCAGTTCTGTGATCGCGGCGCGGCCTACGCCCCGGCCATCTTCCCCGTCGATGACGGCCAGCGCGCGCTGGCTGAAGCCTCCAAAGCCGCCATGGCGGAGCGTTTCGGGCGCGACATCGCCGTGCGCATCGGGACATTCGACACGTTCTGGCCAGCCGGCGCCGAGCATCAAAACTATGCGGTCAACAACCCGATCCGCTATCAGCGCTACCGCTTTGGCTGCCGGCGCGACCAGCGGCTGCGCCAGATCTGGGGCGGCTAGCCTCACGCCTTGCCCGCAACGCAGCGAGGGTCTAAGCCTCGCCACGGTTTCACACCGTTAGCGGAGCATCCCCATGTCGAATGTGGTGGTCGTCGGCGCCCAGTGGGGCGACGAGGGCAAAGGCAAGATCGTGGACTGGCTGTGCCACCGCGCTGATCTGGTGGTGCGCTTCCAGGGCGGCCATAACGCCGGCCATACGCTGGTGGTGGACGGGGTCACCTACAAGCTTTCGCTGATGCCGTCGGGCGTGGTGCAGAAGAAGCTGTCGCTGATCGGCAATGGCGTGGTGGTGGACCCCTGGGCCTTTATCGAGGAGATCGAGAAGGTCCGCGCCCAAGGGGTCAACATCACCCCCAAAATGGTGCGCCTGGCCGAGACCGCCGCCCTGATCCTTCCCGTCCACCGCGAGCTCGACGCCCTGCGCGAGAACCGCGATGACGGCATGAAGATCGGCACCACGCGCCGGGGCATCGGCCCGGCCTATGAGGACAAGGTGGGCCGGCGCGCGGTGCGGGTCATCGATCTGGCCGATGAGCGCCAGCTGCGCCGCCGCATCGGCGAGATGCTGCATCACCATAACGCCCTGCGCCGGGGCTTTGGCGTGGCCGAGGCCGACGCCGATGAGATGACGGCCGAGCTGATGGCCATCGCGCCGAAAGTTCTGCCCTATGCCGATCCGGTATGGAAAACCCTCAACGCCGCCATCGCCGACGGCAAGAAAGTCCTGTTCGAGGGCGCCCAGGGCGCCTTCCTGGACGTGGACCACGGCACCTATCCGTTTGTGACCAGCTCCAACACCGTGGCTGGCCAGGCGGCGGCCGGGTCGGGCGTGGGTCCGGGCCAGGTGGGCTATGTGCTGGGCATCGTGAAGGCCTACACCACGCGGGTGGGCGAGGGGCCCTTCCCGACCGAGCTGACTGACGAGACCGGCCAGCGCCTGGGCGAGCGGGGCCGCGAGTTCGGCACCGTCACCAGCCGCCAGCGCCGCTGTGGCTGGTTCGACGCCGTGCTGGTGCGCCAGAGCGTGAAGATCAACGGCATCACCGGCGGGGCGCTGACCAAGCTGGATGTGCTCGACGGGTTTGACGAGCTGAAAGTCTGCGTCGGCTACAAGCTCAATGGCGAAATGTATGACCGCCTGCCCGCCGGCGCCGACGCGCAGGCGCGCGTGGAGCCGGTCTACGAGACCCTGGAAGGCTGGTCGGGCTCCACCGCCGGCGCGCGCAGCTGGATGGATTTGCCCGCCCAGGCGGTGAAATACGTGCGCCGCATCGAGGAGCTGATCGAAGCTCCCGTCGCCATCCTGTCCACCAGCCCCGAACGCGACGATGTCATCCTGATGCAGGACCCGTTCAAGGGGTAGTGCGCTGTCATTAAATTTATAGTTGCTGCATTTCGCCAGGTTGCTACCTTTGATAACAAAGGGGAGGCGGCCATGGTGGAAGAGGCGGGTGCTCCGAAGAAACGTCCGGACTACAGCTGGGATGGTCTGAAAGATCACGTCATCGAGGGGCACCCCAGCGGGGCAAGGACGCTTCAAGACTATTGGCGGCTTGATCCTGACGGCGGCGCCGAGCTTGACGACAACGATCTCTGGAAGCGCGGACTGATACGGACGGTCGGCGGCGTCCAATGGCACCTTGTACACCTCCCGGCCACCGATCCGTGGAAGGCGAAGTCAAGCGGCGCCACGCGCAGTATCATCGCTGGGGAAATCGGGCGGCGTCTGGCGGCGTCTGTGACTGGCCAGATAAATGGCTGCGTCCTGCTCGATGGGGCAGTGCTGGAGGCGGCGCAATGTTTGTCCGGGGGCGGCGGCGCCGGTGGCCTTCCGCGCCTCTCATTGAAAGACGCCCGTTTTATCGGCGCCGTCGACTTCGCCGGGTGGCGATTTGGCGAGGGCACAAGTTTCAAGCGCGCCGAGTTTCAAGGGGATGCCTCCTTCGCGCATGCGGCATTCCACGGTCATGTCGATTTCTCAGGCGCCCGCTTTGCCGGGAAAGCCGATTTCGGAAAGAGCCATTTTTGCAAAAGTGCAAGCTTCGATGACGTTGAATTTGAAGCCTGGAACTTCTTCGAAGGCGCGCAGTTTGTGCAAGGCGCCAGTTTTGAAGACGCGTTATTCCACGAATATGCACTGTTCAAGAAGGCAGTTTTCCATCAACGCGCCAGCTTCAGATACGCCACCTTCTTCAAGAAGGCGGACTTTCATCTTGCCAAATTCTTGGGCTGGGCCTCATTTGAACGCACTGAATTTTTCGGAGTCGCGGCTTTTCTGGAAGCTACTTTTGATGCGAAGTTTTCGTTCCAACGCGCCTTATTCAAACACCTTTGCGAGTTCTCAGACCTGAAAGTCAAAGACAAGAAGGAGGCATGCTGGCGCTCCGCCTTTGACGGGGCTGAGATTTCCACTCTGTTCAATCTTGAGCGCGGCCCGTTTCGTATCATCAGCGCCTTCGATGGCGCAATTATTTCTGGCTGGATTCGGTTTCCGATTGAGGGCGAGGGGAGGGACGTCAAGGCGTTCCGGTCGGAGGCTCTACGCCTTGCCAGGTCCGCCGGCATGGAGACTCAAGATGCCCTCGCCGCCCTTGAGGGGGGAGCACGCATCCTGAAGCGCGCCATGGCCCAACAGGCTGACAGTCTGCGCGAGCACCAGTTCTACAGATTTGAAATTGAGGCGCGCCGGCACATCAGGGCCACACCCCGTGGCGAGAGATTGGTCTCGTACGTCTACAGCCAGGTTGCAGATTACGGCCGGCAGATTGGACGGCCGCTAGGGTGCCTTTTCCTGTCATTCGGGCTTTTTGCCGTGGTGTACTGGCTTGCTGCTTGCTGGATGGAGCCAGCGCCGGACGTCGGGGCGCGCATCAGTCTGGCGCTGGAGGCCTCCGCATCAGGTATTGTCCGCCCATTCTTTGTCTGGGACCCGCGATGGCTGGCGGCCTCAGGCTGGCGAAGCGGCTTCGAGTGGCCCGGGGCGCTCCTCCTGTTTCAGGCCATATCGACGCTTCAGTCGCTGATCTCCCTGGGCTTGGTTTTCCTGTCAGCGTTGGCGGTGCGCAGGCGGTTCCAGATCAGCTAGGCGCCCGGGGACAGGGCGGCGCGCGCGTGCAGGGTCAATCAGAACGGCGCGTCAAAGTCCGGCGCCGCGCGCGGCCCAGGCCGCCATCTCGCCATCTGCGATCGTCAGCGTGACCCGCCAGCTGTCGCTCCGGCGCATGATGTAGACATGCTCCCATGCAGCAATGAGCTCGCCGCCTTCGCCCAGCATCCGGTAGGCCATGCGCGCCTGAGCAACGTTGTCGAACAGCTCCGCAGCCTCAAGCAGTTCGCCTGCGGGCTGGACAACGCCCTGATTGCGGTAGAAGTCCATCAGTGTGACGCAATGGTCGCGGAACGCCTCCCTTGGCATCGCGAAATTGCCGGACGGAGACGGGAACAGGCCGACCGGCTCCCACAGCTGGCTCAAGGCATCCGCGTCGCGGCGGGCGAACGCGTCGACATAGCGGGTGAAGAAGTCAGCAATCTCGTCCTGGAAGGTCATGCCTGTCCTGTCTGTCAAAGGGGCCGCGCGCGGCGATCAGTCCGTCTCCACCATCATCGCACCGGCCGCCTTCGCGGCACGCACATCCGCCGCACCAAGCTGCGTCTTGACGATATCGTTAAATGTCATCGCCGGGTTGGCTTCGGCGAGCATGCCGATCTTCATCCAAAATTCGGCCTGGGCATTGATTGATCGGCACATCACCGTGCTGGCCCGGCGGGCCTCCTCATGTAGCGTGTCATCAATCTTTACGAGGCCCATCGCCATCACTCCTGAAATATATGGATCGTATATGATTCATATGTTCTCCTGTTAATCGGGACGCGGCAGCGGCGCGCCTTGCGGCGCGGGGCGCATCGGGCTCAACTGCGCGCCCGTCGGATGCCTCAGAGAGCCGCGCCATGACTCGTCTGGAAAACCGCCGCATCCTCGTCACCGGCGCCTCGCGCGGCGCCGGGGCCGCGATCGCGCGGGCTTGCGCGGATGCGGGCGGAGACGTGCTGGTCCATTACGCCAGCAACCGGGCGCGCGCCGAAGCCGTGGCCGAGGCGCTGGGTCCGCGCTCAGCGGGCCTGGTCGAAAGCGATCTGGCTGAACCTGGCGCTGCGCAAGCGCTCTGGGACGCGGCGATCCTTGCCGGCGGGCGGACGCCGGACGCGCTGGTGCTCAATCACGGCATCTTCGAAGCCGCCGGCATCGCATCGGACGAAGCCGACTGGCGCGCCAACTGGACGCGCACGCTTCAGGTCAATCTGACGTCTTGCGCCGATCTCGCGCGCCTGGCCGCCCGGTCCTGGCTCGCCGGGCCGGGCGGATCGCTGGTGGCCCTCGCCTCGCGCGCCGCCCATCGCGGCGATGATGCGGACCATCCCGCCTACGCCGCCTCCAAGGCCGGGCTGATCGCCCTCATCAAGACGCTGGCGCGCGCCCATGCCGGGCAGGGCCTGCTCGCCTACGCCATCGCGCCGGGCTGGATCGATACCGAGATGGCGCCGCAGGACGCGGGCGCGCGGGCGAAGGCGGAAGCGGACGTGCCGCTGGGGCGCATGGCGGCGCCCGAGGAGATTGGCGCGCTGGCGGCCTTCCTGTTGTCGGGCGCATGCGCCTCGGCGACTGGCGCCACGTTTGATGTGAACGGCGCCAGCTACGTCCGATAGGGCGGATTCGGGGGCGAATCCGGGGTCGATATGGCGCGGCGGCCCATAAACGGACCCGTTTGACATATGGCCGGGCGTTTTTGACATATGATGAGGTGTTTTCGTCACCTCACCGGGTGATGATGACACCTGATCAAGCGTGAAAGTGACGCCCATGTCCCTGTCCCTGTCTCCCGGCCTGGCGCCGCCCTTATCCCTCGAAGAGTGGCGTGCGGGCGGGTCGGTGTTCGGCTATCGCGGCCATGAGATTTTCCAGCGCACCGGCGGCGACTGGAGCGACGAGACGCGCCCCGTCCTGATCCTCATTCACGGCTTCCCGACCGCCAGCTGGGACTGGGCCCATCAGTGGGACGCGCTGTGCGAGCGCTTCCGCGTGGCCGCTATCGATATGATCGGGTTCGGTTTTTCGGCCAAGCCCGCCGACTACACCTACTCGATTCAGGACCAGGCTGACCTGCACGAAACCTGGCTGGACCGGCTGGGGGTCAGCGCCTGCCACATCCTGGCTCACGATTATGGCGACACGGTCGCGCAGGAATTGCTGGCCAGATTTATCGACCGGCGCGCCAGCGGGGCGGCGGGGCTGGAGATTCTATCCATCTGTTTTCTCAATGGCGGCCTGTTTCCCGAGCAGCACCGCGCCACCTTCACCCAGCGCCTGCTGCACTCGCCGCTGGGTCCGATGCTGAGCCGGATGATGACCAGAAAGCGTTTCGAAACAGGACTTTGCGAGGTGTTCGGTCCGGACACGCGGCCCTCCAAAGAGACCCTGGATGCGTTCTGGGCGCTGGCGATGATGGGCGGGGGCATGCCGCGCATCGGGCATAAGCTATTGAGTTATATAACAGAACGCCGCGCTACGCGGGAGCGCTGGGTGGGCGCGCTGGTTAATTCGCCGGTTCCGCTCAGGGTCATTGACGGTGCTCTGGACCCGGTATCCGGCGCCCATATGGTGGAGCATTATCAGTCACTTGTCCCCAATCCGGACACGGTCCTGATACCCCATGCGGGCCATTACCCGCAGCTGGAAGCGCCCGGTGAGGTGCTTGACGCCTTCCTTGAATTCCAGTCGGGTATAGAAAAGGTCTGAGCACAAGGGCCGTCACGGGAGGAGGTGCGCCATGAGCGAGCGATATGACTGCATCATCGCAGGCGGGCTGGTTATTGACGGCACAGGCGGCGCTCCGGCCATTGAGGACGTCGCCATCCGGGCAGGCCGCGTGGCCGCGCGTGGGACCGGGCTCGACCGGTCCAATGCTGACCAAATCATTGATGCGCAAGGGCATTGGGTTCTGCCCGGCCTGTTGGACATCCACACCCACCTGGATCTGGAAGTGGAGTTTGACCCGGCCCTGAAAGAGGCCGTGCGCCACGGCACCACCACCGTTTTGATGAGCAATTGCTCGCTGGGACTGGCGTTCGGCAATCAGCGCCGCAATGGCGACGACCCGCTGGTGGACTGCTTCGCCCGGGTGGAGAACATGCCCAAGCCGGTGCTGCGCAAGGTGGCCGACAAGGCGACCTGGACCAGCCCGGCGGGGTATTACGCCCATCTTGATGAATTGGCGCTGGGCTGCAATGTCATTCCGATGATCCCCCACTCCATGCTGCGCATCGAGGTCATGGGCCTCTCCGGCGCGGTCACCCGCAAGGCGGATGAAGATGATCTCAGGCAGATGGAGGATGTGCTCGAAAAGGCCATGACAGAGGGCTATCCGGGCTTCTCCACCGATGCGCTGCCCTTCCACTTCCTGTCTGAGGACCCTAACCGGCGGGTGAAAATCCCCTCCCAGTTCGGCCAGTATCGCGAGCTCAAGCGCCTCACAAACGTGCTGCGCCGCCATGACCGGCTCTGGCAGGCCACCCCGCCCAAGGACAACCCGCTGGCGGTGCTGCGCAATTTCTCCCTCACCTCCGGGCGCCTTCATGGACGGCCGCTGAAGGTGACGGCCGTGGCGGCGATGGATGTCGCCTCCAACAAGTCCCTGCGCCGTCTCGCGCTTTTGCTGACGCGCCTGTTCAACTCGCCGCTGTTTGGCGGGTATTTCCGGTTTCAGGCGCTGGCTGCGCCCTTCAAGCTGTTCTGGGACGGGCCGATCAACCCGCTGGCCGAGGAAATCCCCGCCCTGCGCGAGCTCAACGAGCTCGATCTGGAAGACGTGGCGGGCCGGCGCGCCCTGTTGGATGATCCGGCCTTCCAGTCGCGGTTTTCAAAAATGTGGATGACCGGCAAGAGCGGGTTCGGGCTGAACCGGCTCAAGCGCTTGCTCAAGGCTGAAACCCTGTCATTCGACCGTGATTTCAGCGAGATGGTGTTCCATTCGGGCGGGCCGGACATCTGGACGGGGGAAACCTTCGCTCAGGTCCTTGGCCGCTTCCAGGCCTGGCGGTCAGACCCGTCGCTGGCGCGCACCCCGGGCGAGCGCGCCGCCTTCGAGGCGATGCCCGAGGCGGCGGCGGAAGAGCCCGGCTTCATGCTGCATCTTTTGCGCACCTATGATTTGTCGCTGCGCTGGTGGACGGTGTCGGCCAATCGCGATCCGGAGATCGTGCGCGCGCTGCTGAACCATCCCCAGATCCTGCCCGGCTTCAACGATTCGGGCGCTCACATCACCAATATGGCCTTCTATGACGGCAATCTGCGCGGCCTCCAGATCGCCCAGGCAGAGAGCATGGACCGCGTGGCGAGCCAGGTGCGGCGCATGACCCGCGACCCGGCTCAGTTCATCGGCGTGGACGCCGGAACCATGGAGATTGGCGACCGGGCCGATCTGGTCGTCATCGATCCCGAAGCCCTGCGCGCCTATGATTCCGAGGCCCGCTCCCGCTTCATCTGGCGCGAGGATTATGGCCACGAACAGATGGTCAACCGCTCCGACGGCGTGGTCCGCTGCGTCCTCGTCAGCGGTGTGGAGGTCTGGGACGGCGAGCGCTTCACCGACGCAGCCGGACGCCAGACGCTGGGCCGCGCCCTGCGCCACACCAGCTGGAGCCCCCAGCGCGAAACGTTACAGGTGGCGGCGGAGTAATCACTCCACCATCCGGGCGCGCAGCTGGATGACCAGGGCTTCCTGATAGAAGCCTCTGGCGTCGGCTTCGGCGTGATCGAGGAATCTCGTCATTTCGTCGCGGTCGATAACCGGCTGGTCTGACGGGCATCCGGCGAAGCGGCCTGTCAGCGCATAATGGGGAAAGCCCACCAGCCCGGCGAAGCGTCCGGCGCGGGCCGAGCGGCGGATCAGCTCTCCGCCATAACACGCGTCATCGGGCCGCCCGTCCCAGCCGGTGAGGCGGATATAACCCACCACGAACAGCGATTGCGGATAGCCCGCGCGCAGGGCGGTGTCGCGAAACGGCTGGCCCTCATCATGGCGCCCGGCATACCCGTTCACCCGCGCCAGCTGGTAGTTGAGCCGGGGATTGTCCGGATCACCCGCCACCGCCGCCTCGCCCGCGGCGCGCGCCGCCTCCAAGTCCACATCGCCCTGCGCCACGCCGTCTGCGACCCGTTCAGGATCATCAGGATGAGCGGCCAGCCGGTCGCATTCGGTCACCTCGCGCGACCAGTCGAGCCGGTCATAGACCGCGATCTCGTCAAGGCTGACCGGGGCCGGCTGGGCGGCGGCAAGCAGGAAGGCAAGGATCATGGCGGCGCTCCTTCTCCAGATTTGTCCGGACAGATTATCGGCTGCGAGATCGTCTGGCCAGCATCTTCGCGTCTTGACGAACTGCATCTTCAAGCCGCTCACTCCCATCATGAAAACAGACGTAGACGTGGTCATTCTTGGCGCTGGTATGGCGGGTCTCGCTCTGTCGCGGGCGCTGACCGGGCCCGGCCGCAACCTATCGGTCACCGTACTGGAGCCGCGCACTCTAAGGCCTGATACGCGCCTGTGGACTTTTCCCGCGGCCTCCGGTCACGCGCTGGCGCGCTTCGCCCGCCATGAGACGCGCAATGTCAGCCTGGCCGGGCGCGACGGGCGCCTTCAGGCCAACGCCGTCTGGACCGTTCCGGCGGCGGACGTGCAAGGGGCGGCGCTGGAGGCGCTGTCCGCTTCGGTGGGGGCGCGGATTGAGGCCGGGGTGCGCATTGGCGCTGTTTCTGCGGCGGCGCGCGGGGCTGTGGTCGATTGCAGCCTGGGCCAGATTCGCGCGCGCCAGGTGGTGGATACCCGTCCCGGAGCGGATCATGCCGTGGGGGCCAAAGCCTGGACCCAGATTGTGCTGTCGGCGCGTATTGAGGGGGCGGATAACCCGCCGCGCTTCGAGATGGGCGCGCCTGTCGCCCAGGCCGGCGGGATCAACCTGATCCAGCGCCATGATCTCGGCGGCGGCGTTCAGCTGGTCGAAGCGGTGCGCTACGCCCCGCCCGGTGATGACGGCGCCGGTCTTCGCGCTGTGCTTGATGGCGCGCTGGCGGCGCCTGAAGGCGCTGCGCCTCGCCGCACTGTGCTGCCGCTTCTGCCGCCGCCGGCCCAGCGGGCTCAGTCCGGCGCCATCATCGCGGCGCCGGCGCGGGCGGGGGGATTGCGTTTTGCGGTCGGCATGGAGGCTTTGCGCCTCGCGCGATGGGCGCAGGCGAGCGCGCAAAGCCTGGATGATGGCCGGCTGATTGCGCCGCCGCCTGATCCGGGGACGGCCGCGCGCGCGCCGGCCCTGACGCTGGCCCGGCGCCTGCGCGAGGGGGCGGGGCCAGCCGCGGCGTGGTTCACGCAGATGCTTACTGCTCTGGAGCCGGACGCGGCCATTGCGTTTCTCGCCGGGTCAGGTCCCGCGCGATAGGCGCGCGCCCCTCGACTTCGCGGCCAAACCTGCGAGAATTGGTTAATTGATTGAGCGTTCCAGGGGGACAACGGAATGATCGTGCGCAATTGGTTACGCTTAGGGGCGATTTTCTTTCTGGGCGCGGCGCTGGCCGCCTGCGACCCGGCAAACGAGCCGGATGCGCCCGCCTCCCAAGGACCGGTGCTGAGCCCGCGCGCCGCTGACGCGCCGCGAGCCGCCGAGACGGGTTCAGACCAGTTTGAGTACCTGCGCTACGCCATTAACACCCGGTCCCCGGCGCCCGAGCTGTGCCTCACCTTCTCCGCCCCGCTCGATCCCGATGCAGACTACTCGGCCTATATCGACATTGACGAGCCGGTCTCCCTGGCGGTGGACGGCCAGCGCCTGTGTATCGGCGGTTTGCAGTTTGGTCAGACCCGCACCCTGACCCTGCGCGAGGGCCTGCCGGCGGCTGACGGCGCGCGTCTGGCCGCGGACGAGCAGACCGTGCTGACTTTTGATGACCGCCCGGCCTTTGTCGGATTTGCGGGCTCGGGCGTTGTCCTGCCGCGCATCGACGCGGACGGGCTGGCGATCCAGACGGTCAACGTGCCGCGTGTGCGCGTCATAGTGCACCGGGTCACCGACCGGGCGCTGGCCTTCCGCCAGATCACGTCAGGGTTCAACGCCGCCAGCGGCGAGTGGAACTGGGCCTATGGCGAGGAAATCCCCGGTGACGCCGGGGTCGAAGTCTGGCGCGGCGAGATGGACACGCCGGGCGACGCAAACGCCTCTGTGACTACCGTTTTCCCCATCGCCGAAACCATCGGACGCCTTCAGCCGGGCGCTTACTACATTGAAGTCGACGACGCTGAAGCCCTCGAGCGCAATGAAGGCAGCAGCAATCACGCCCGCGCGCGCCGCTGGATCATCGTGACGGATCTCGCCTTCACGGCGTGGCGCAGCGGTTCCGGTATGGAGGTGACGGTCCGCTCGCTCCAGACCGCGCGCCCTGCGCAAGGCGCCGAAGTGCGTCTGATTGCGCGCTCCAACGAGGCTCTGTCCAGCCAGGTGACGGGCCTCGACGGCAAGGCGCGCTTCAGCGCCGCCTTGATGAACGGCAGCGACGGCAACACGCCGCGTCTCCTGGCGGCCTATGGGGTTGATGGCGATTTCGCCCTGCTGGACCTCAATCGCAATCCGGTGGATTTGTCCGGGCAGCCGGTGGCCGGCCGGGACCGGCCGGACCATGGAGACGCGCTTCTCAATCTCGACCCGGGCCTCAACCCGCCCCGCCAGACGGTTGAGGACCGCCCGCTTTTTCGCGACCTGACCGG
>JAIUMW010000069.1 GCA_022565365.1 Oceanicaulis sp. | reverse complement strand
CCTGGTTCGAGCCCGACGACGCCGAGCGCGAAGTGCGCATCGATACAGGCTTCGTCACCGGCGACGCCATCTCCACCGCCTATGACGCCATGGCGGCCAAGATCATCGCTTGGGCGCCGAACCGGGCGGAGGCCATCGACAGATTGCTGGCCGGGCTCGCCAAGGCGCCGCTCCTTGGGGTGAAGACCAATCGCGATCTGCTGATCCGCCTGATCGATAGCGAGGCGTTCCGGTCCGGCGACATCACCATTTCCGACCTCGATGCGTGGGCCGGCGCCGGGACGGAACCATTTGCGCCCGCTGATGTCTCCACAGAGGCCGTTCTTGTCACCGCATTGCTCCTCGCACGGCACGGCGAAGGGGTGATCCGGTCCGGTTCGGTGACGCGTTTCGCCCTGCCGCTTGACGCGGATGGAACACGCGTCGAGCCCATGGTGGAGCAATCCGGACCCGGCGCGCTGACCGTCATGATGGGGGATAACCGCCACGATATCCTTCTTCTGGAGCGCGACGGGCCGCGCCTGCGCTACCGCCTCAACGGCGTGGACCGGCGCTGCCTGGCGCTGGTGGATGCCGACGGCGCGGTGCATGTCGCGCTGGCCGGCCGCATCGCCGTTGTGCGCGAGCCGGCCTTGCTGGCCGGCGCCGGCGCAGCCGACCCCTCGCGCGTGACGGCGCCGGTGAGCGGCGCGGTGGTGGCCGTCCATGTGAAGCCCGGCGACGCGGTCAACGCCGGCGATGTGCTGGCGGTGATGGAAGCCATGAAGATGGAGATGCGACTGACCGCCGAAGCGGACGGCGTGGTGGCGGCTGTGCATGCCGCGCCGGGCCAGCAGGCCGCAGGCGGCGCGCTTCTGATCGAGCTCGAGATTGAGGACAAAACATAATGGACAAGGCTGTACTGACCTGCGCGCTCAATGGCGTGCTGACCAATCCCAAAACCCATCCCGTGCCGGTGACCCCGGAGCAGATGGCCGCCAGCGCGCGCGAGGCCTATGACGCGGGCGCCAGCGTGATGCACGTCCATTTCCGCATGCAGGAAGAGGGCGTGGGCCATTTCCCCAGCTGGGACCCGGAGGTGGCCGCATCCATCATCGACGCCATCCGCGCCGCCTGCCCGGATGTGATCATCAACCAGACCACCGGCATTGTCGGGCCGGACGTGTCGGGTCCCGTGGCGTGCATCAAACGGGTCAGGCCCGAGATCGCCGCCTGCAATGCCGGCTCGCTGAACTATCTCAAACTGCGCAGCGATGGCAGCTGGGCCTGGCCGCCCATGGTGTTCGACAATCCGGTGGATAAGATCCAGACCATGCTCGACGCCATGGCCGAGGTGGGCGCCCACCCCGAGTTTGAGTGCTTAGATGTCGGCATCGTGCGCAGCGTGGGCATGTTCATCGAGAACGGCATGGCCCCGGCGGCCCACTACAACTTCGTGATGGGCGTCGCGTCCGGCATGCCCTGCGATGCGCGGCTGCTGGAATTGCTGATTGATTACAAGCGCGTAGGCGACCCCTGGCAGGCCACGCTGATCGGCCGCCAGGAAATCTGGCCGGTCCATCAGCGCGTGGCGGAGCTGGGCGGCATGCTGCGCACCGGGCTGGAGGACACGTTCTACCTGCCCGATGGCGAGCGCGCGACGGGCAATGGCGCGCTGATCGAGGCGCTGGCGCAATGCGCGAAAAACGCCGGACGCGAGGTGGCGTCGCCGCAAGAAGCCCGTAGGATCATGGGGCTGACGCACTAGACCACCGGCCTTTCGGACCGGGGGCGCACTATCGGGAGGATGGCATGCAGGCGACCGCAAAAAACTTGCCGCGCATTCTGGACGGGCTATTCCCGTCCACACCGGCGCGGATGCTGGATCAGGCGCAGCGGCGCGGGGACGCGCCGGCCTATACCGCCTATGACGGCGCGAACTGGGTCTCGACCAGCTGGCGCGACTACGCCGATCAGACCCGTCAGGCGGCGCGCGCGCTGATCGCGCTGGGCTTCCAGGCCGACAATGCGTGCGCCATTCTCGGCTTCAACCGGCCTGAATGGCCCATCACCGCCATCGCCGCGATGATGGCGGGCGGACGCCCGGCGGGGGTCTACTGGACCAGCTCGGAACCGGAAATCGCCTATATCCTCCAGCACTCGGAAAGCCCAGGCTATCTGGTGGAAACCGCCGAGCAGGCGCGCAATGCGCTGGCGCTGAAAGCCGAATGCCCGAACCTCACCCACGTCATCATGATGCAGGGGCCTGAAGCCGCGCCCGAGGGCGTGCTGAGCTGGGAAGCCTTCCTGGCCAAGGGCGAGGCGCAATATGACGACGAGGTCAGCGCCAGGCTCAAAGCCATCAACGAGGCCACCATCGGCGCGCTGATCTACACCTCGGGCACCACCGGCCCGCCCAAGGCGGTCATGCTCAGCCACGGCAATATCTCGTGGAGCGCGGGCATGCTGTCGGAGATGTTCAAGCATCGCGAGGGCGATACCGGCCTGTCCTACCTGCCCATCGCCCACATCGCCGAGCAGCAGGCCAGCGTCCACAATCACGCAGCGTCGGGCTCCAACCTCTATTTTGCGCGCTCCATGGAGACATTGGCCGAGGACCTCAAAACCGCGCGCCCGACCGTGTTCTTCGGCGTGCCGCGGGTGTGGGAGAAGTTCAACGAAGCCCTGCGCGGACGCCTCGCCGAGGCGACCGGCCCCAAGGCCAGGATCGCCGCCTGGGCCATGGACGTGGCGCGCCGCTATCACGAGGCGGACATTAATGCAGGCAATCCCGGCCCCCTTCTCAGCCTGCAAATGGAACTGGCGCGCAAGCTGGTGCTCAACAAGATCAAGACGGCGCTCGGCCTTGACCGGGCGCGCATGCTGATCTCGGGCGCGGCGCCCATCTCCAAGGAGGTACTGGTGTTCTTCACCAGCCTCGATCTGGTGATTTATGAAGGCTACGGCCAGTCGGAGACCAGCGCGCCCACTGCCTTCAACCAGCCCGGCGCGGTGCGCCTGGGGTCGGTGGGGCGCATGATCGACCACATGGACGCGCGCGTATCCGAAGAGGGCGAGCTGCAGGTCCGGGGGCCCAATGTATTCGCCGGCTATATGAAGAATAACGAGGCTACCGAGAACACCTTTACCCGCGATGGCTGGATGCGCACCGGCGACGTGGTGCGCATGGACGATGACGGCTTTGTCTTCATCACCGGCCGGATCAAGGACATCATCATCACGTCGGGCGGCAAGAACATCACGCCGGCCAATATCGAGACCGACCTGATGAATGACCCGCTGATCGAGCATGCGGTGGTGGTCGGCGATGCACGGCCGTATCTGACCGCCCTCGTCACGCTGAGCGAGGACGGACTGGCCAAATTCGCCAAGGTCAAGGGGCTGGAGACAGGCGCCGCGCGGACCAGCGATGCGCTCACAGCGGCGCTGCAAACGGCGGTGGATGGCGTCAACAAGCGCTATGCCCGGGTGGAGAATGTGCGCAAATTCCGCGTCCTGCCCGCCGCCCTGACCGTGGAGACCGGGGAGCTGACGCCCACCATGAAGGTGCGGCGCAATGTGGTGACGGCCCGCAACAGCGCGCTGATCGAGGCGATGTATGCTGAAGGCCATGCTGGCGCCGAGGACTGACGTCCCCCTCCCAGATCGCTGCGACGCGGTCATCATTGGAGCCGGCTTCGCCGGCATCGCCATGGGCCGCCAGCTGGACCGGGCGGGGGTGAGCGATTTCGTGATCCTGGAGCGCGCCGGCGGGCCAGGCGGCGTCTGGCGCGCCAATCGCTATCCCGGCGCAGCCTGCGATGTGCCCAGCCATCTGTATTCCTTCAGCTTTTTTCCCAATCCGGACTGGAGCCGAAAATTCTCGCCCCAGGCGGAGATCCTCGCCTATCTGGACCGCGCCGCCGACGCCTTCGATCTGCGCCGCCGCATGCGGTTTGGCTGCACGGTGACGGCGCTTGCGTTCAATGAGGATGAAGGCCGGTGGCGCGTCACGCTCGAGGATGGGCGCGCCCTGTCGGCCCGCAGTGTCATCAGCGCCGTGGGTCAGCTGTCCGAGCCGGTCATGCCGGAGATTGCCGGCCTCGACGGGTTTGAAGGGCGCATCGTGCACTCGGCGCAATGGCCAGAGGACCTGGACGTGACGGGGCAGAATGTGGCTGTCATCGGCGCGGCGGCAAGCGCGGTCCAGCTTCTGCCGGAGATGGCGGAGCGCGCGGCGCATCTGACCGTGTTTCAGCGCACCCCCAACTGGATCATCGACAAGCCCGACCGCGCCTTCACGAAGCTGGAGAAAGCCGCCTTCCGCCATGTGCCGGGCTGGCGCTGGCTCTACCGCACCGCCAGCTTCGCGATCCACGAGACGCGCTTTTCCGCCTTCCTGTCAGGCACGCTGGCCAACGCCTTCACGCGCTCGCGCATGCTGCAGCGTTTGAAACGCGAGGTGCGCGACCCGGACCTGCGGGCCAGGCTGACCCCGGATTTTGCGCCGGGCTGCAAGCGCATCCTTTTGACCAGCGATTTCTACGCAACCCTGCAGCGCCCGAACGTCACGCTGGACGATAGCGGCGTGGCGCGCGCGGGCCCGCGCGAGATCATCAATGGCCGGGGCAAGCGCGTGGCCGCCGACACGCTGGTCTTCGCCACCGGGTTCAAGGCGACGCAGTTTCTGCCCACGATCACGGTCACCGGCCGGGACGGGCGCAATCTGCACGAGGTTTGGGGCGAGAGCCCGCGCGCCTATCGCGGCGTGGCGGTTCACGGCTTCCCCAACCTTTTCATCCTCTACGGGCCAAACACCAATCTGGGCCACAACTCCATCATCTTCATGCTGGAGCGCCAGAGCGAATACGCCGCCGGGCAGGTGCGCCGCATGATCGGCGAGGATCTGCGCACGCTGGAGGTCACCGCTGAGGCCGAAGCGCGCTTCAACGAGGTCGTTCAGGCCAGGCTCGCCCGCACCGTCTGGGCCGAGGATTGCCCCAGCTGGTACAAGACGCGCGACGGGGTCATCACCAACAACTGGTCCGGGCTCGCCACAGGGTTTGCGCTGGCGCTGTCCGGCGGCGATGCTCAGGCCTGGTCGGCGGCCAGATGAGGCGTGAGCCAGTCCTTGGCGCGCTTGAGCGATGCATCGGCTTCGCTGATCAGCGGCGCGAACAGCTGGAAATCATGCCACATCCCGGCCCAGACCTCGCAGTGCGTCTCCACCCCCGCCGCCTCCAGCGCCGCGTGAAGGCGCACCGAATCATCCAGCAGAATCTCGGCATCGCCCACCTGGATGAAAACGGGCGGCAGTCCGGACAGATTGGCGAAAAGCGGCGAAGCGTCTGGATCGCGCGGGTCCAGCTGGCGCAGATACAGCTCCGCCCCGGCCTTGAGATTGCCCGGCGTCAGCATGGGATCGGCGCCCGCGCGCGTCGTCACGCTGTCGCCCGAGAGCGACAGATCAGTCCAGGGCGACAGGAGATAGAGGGCATCCGGCAAAGAGCCGCCAGCATCACGCTGGCGGATGACACTGGCCAGCGCCAGCCCGCCGCCCGCACTGTCCCCGGCCAGCAGGAGCGGTGCCTTCTTCTCGGCGCAGGCCAGCGCCAGCGCCGCCGCGCCGTCCTCCACCGCCGCCGGGCAGGCATGCTCGGGCGCCATGCGGTAATCGACCGATACGGCGCGGGTGTTGAACAGCGCCGCCATGCGGGCGACCAGCGGCTTGTGGCTCTGGGCCGAGCCGCGCGAATATCCGCCGCCATGGAAATACAGGATCAGCCCGGGCTCAGGCGCGCGCGGCATGAAGCTGAGTGCGGACAGACCGGCGTATTCGATGCGCGCGATCTCTATTCCTTTGGGCGCGGGCAAGCGGTCGCCCGCATGGTCCATGCGCGCACGCTGCACCTCGACAGAGGAGTCGCGCGACAGCGAGCTGCGCCCTACCTTGCGCGCCATGCGCCGCCCGAAATAGCGGCGCAATCCCAGCCCGCCCTGTTTGCCGATCCGTTCCAGCATGAAAGTCCCCTGTCATGACCCTGATGGCCTCACCCTTCACCTTGCCATGCGGCGTGAAAATCGCGAACCGTCTGGCGAAGGCGGCGATGACAGAAGGCCTGGCCGAGCCGGGCGGCCTTGCCGGAGCGCGCATCACGCGCGCCTACAGCATTTGGGCCGCGGGCGGGGCCGGGCTGCAGATCACCGGCAACATCATGATCGACCGGCGCTATCGCGAACGTCCAGCCAATATCGTGGTGGAGGGTGAACAAAGCGCTGAAGCCAGGGCGGGGCTCGCCGCCTTCGCGCAGGCCGCAAAATCAGGCGGCGGCGTGGCGATCGCGCAAATCTCCCATGCCGGGCGCCAAAGCCCGAAAATAATCGCGCCCGAACCGGTGGGGCCTTCAGCTGTGGGCGTGCAGCTGCCCGGTGGCGTATTCGCAGCGCCGCGCGCCCTGACTGACATTGAGATCGAAGACATCATCGCCCGCTTCGCCCATACAGCGCGCTGTGTGACAGACGCCGGGTTTGACGGGGTGCAGGTCCATGCCGCCCACGGCTATCTGATCAGCGAGTTTCTGAACCCACGCGTCAATCTGCGCGAGGACCGCTGGGGCGGGCCGCTGGAGAACCGCGCCCGTTTGCTGATCGAAACCGTGCGCGCGGTGCGCCAGTCCGTCGGCCCGGACAAGGCTGTGAGCGTGAAGCTCAACTCGTCCGACTTCCAGAAGGGCGGCTTCAGCTTTGAAGATTGTCTTGAGGTGGTCGCCCTGCTGGACCAGGAGGGCGTCGACCTGATCGAAGTGTCCGGCGGCAATTACGAACAGCCCAGTATGATGGGGCTGAAAGGTCTGGAGCCGGTGTTCGAGGACAATGCGCGCGACAGCACACGGGCGCGCGAAGCCTATTTCATGACCTACGCCCGCGAGGTGATTGCCGCGGCAAAGACGCCGGTCATGGTCACCGGCGGTTTCCGCACGGCCAAAGCCATGACCGAAGCGCTGGAAGACGGGGTGGCGGTGATCGGTCTGGGCCGGCCGCTCTGCGTCGACCCTGACTCTCCGGCCAGGCTGCTGCGCGGCGAATGGGACTGGCTACCGGCGTGGGAGTCCCGGATGAAAGTCCACCCCGTCTTCACCGCCGCCTTCCCCGACACCGTGCGCCGTGCGGTCGAAGGCCTGGCTTTGATGGCGTTTTTCTACCGCAATATTCTGCGTCTGGGCGACGGCAAGGCGGCCAAGCGCTCCATGAGCCTGATGGCGGCGCTGATCGCTCATCAGATCACCGAACGGGCGGACGCAAAGAAGATGTAGGCCCGCCTACCGCCCTGCTCCGAACCCGCCGCGCCAGGCGAGAGAACCGCCAACATCGGATAGCGTACTAGCCAGCGCCGACAGGCGTGGATCATTGGAGCGGCCGGTGCTGTCGGACACCAGCGCAAACGCCTCACGGTGGCGGCTCTCCGCCATCGCCGCCCCATAGCGCGCTTCAACGCGCTCCAGCCCCGCGCGCTCCTCGGCCAGCGCATAGGCCAGCGCCGCCCGCAGCACGTCATGGGCCTCGACATCGCTCAGGTTCGACGCCTCCCGCCAGCGCTCGCCCAGCACCGCCTCCAGCCTCCGGCCCGCCTCATCCCAGCGCCGCGCGTCCCAGGCGATGTCGGCGCGCAGGCGGTCGGCTTCGGGCGAGCGGTCGCCGCTGATCAGCTCCAGCGCCTGATCAGCCCGGTTGAGGCCCGCCAGCGCCCGCGCCTGCAGCAGGCGGCGCGCGGTGACTAGCTCGGGCGGCAAGCCCGCAATACGGGTGCGTTCAATGGCGTTGAGGGCGGCTTCGGGGTTGCCGTCCATGAGCTGAACCCGCGCCAGCTCCTGGGCGATCTGGGCGCGCGCCAGGCTGGTCATGGTGACGTCGGGGCTCAGCTGATGGTCGAGCAGCTGCGCGGCGCGGTCGAACAGGCCGATCTCCACCAGCCGCCGGGCGATGCGCCGCACGATGCGGTGACCGGACGGGCCTTGCGGGGTCAGCTCATGATGGCCATACCACAGCGCCAGCGCCTGCATCGGGTCCATGCGGTCAAACCGCTCGCCCTCGAACAGGCGGCGAAACTCCTCCTGCATGTCGACGCCCAGCTGGCGCGCCACGCGGCTGCCTGGAAAGCGCGCCTGGGCCGAGGCCATGATCGCGAAAGCCTCCTCATAGCGCCCGGCCTGCGCATAAGCGGCGCCCAGCATGCCGGCCACCGCCTGCTCCACCTCATCGCCACGCCAGCGATAGAGCAGGCCCTCCAGCTGGACAGCGGCGGCATCGGCGCTGATGCGGTCGTGGGCCATTTCAAGGCAGGTCTTCTCCAGGAGGGCGCGCGCCTGAATGGGTGTCCAGGGATCGTCATCGAGAGCAGCATAGCGCGCCAGCGCCAGATCAATATCGCCTTCGGCGGCCGTCAGCCCAGCCAGGGCGAACGCCGTCTCCGCCCGTGCGCGCGGATCGGCGGGTTCGGACAGAGCGCGATCGATCCAGGCATGGGCGCCCGCCAGATCCCGGCTGTTCAGCGCGGCGTTGGCCGCTGCAGCCGAAATGCGTGCGCGCCAGAGCGGATCCATGAAGAACAATGCATCGCGGCCCTCCTCGAACAGGCGGCGCGCACGCGGCCAGTCGCCGCGCTCGGCCGCCAGCAGGCCCTGCCAGGGCCGCGCCGCCGGGTCGCTGACCAGCGCGGGATGAGCGAAAAACCGCTCCGCCTCACTCAGGCGCCCGGCCATATAGGCCGCCGCGCCATTCATGGCCGCGATCTCCGGCGTGGTTTCATATTCGGGGCGAAGCTCAACGGCGAGCTGCACGGCGCCCGCCGCCTCTGGCGCCAGCTCCCAGGCCAGCAGGAAGCGCGCCAGCGCCAGCACGCTCTCTGGATCCATGGCGCGCGCCTGACGCTCGTGATGGCGCCGTCCTTCCAGAAAAGGCTGATCGCCGCGCCAGCGCTCAAAGTCCAGAAAGCCCGGCGACACCGGCGCATCAGCGCCCGCTCTCAGCCCCGGGTCGGAGGCGCGCGACAGGGTCAGGCCGCCCGGCCGCACAAGCTCCGCCCCGCCTGGACGCGCCACGAGGGACAGGCCGTCGGACAAGGGCTCGATCGCCACGCCGTGAGTGGAGGGCAGGATCACCGCGTCGGCGAAGCGGCGCTCCTCGGGCATTCCAGTCATGCGCCCGTCTGCGGTCAGCACGAACAGCCGGTCGCCTACGACCGGATCGTCGAGCGCCACCACAGAGCGCGCGCCGGACACCGCCATGCGCAGAACGGCGGGACGTCCCGCGCCGGTATCGCGCGCCAGGCGCACCGGGCGCGGCGCCTCGGACAGGGAATCGCCCAGCGTGATCGTCCAGCCCGCGCCCGCCGCCCGCACGTCAGCCAGGGTCGCCGCATTGGTCTCGAAACGCAGCGCCGTGTGGTCTGGGCCGGACACCGTGCGCGCATCGCGCACCCGCACCGAAGGGCTGAAGTCCAGTGCGCTCAGGTCCAGCTCGGCGCCCGCATCAAACACGATCCAGATTGCGCCCGCGCGCCGGAACACCGCCGCGCCGGGCAGCGCCGCCCAGGGGAAGTGCAGGCTGACCACGCCGCCCGGCGCCGGTTCTACCCGCACCCGCACCACGCCGTCTTCAGGCACGGGATCGGCCCGCACCTCGACCGGCGGCGTGTCGAACGCCGCCATATCTGATTCAACAGGGTCCGGGTCAGGCCCGGGATCAGGCCGGAAGTCACGCTCGGGATCCGGCTGGAGATCAGCTTCAGGCTCCGCCGGCTCGGGCGCAGAGATGGCTGGAGGCACAGAAGGTGCGCCATTGGCGGCAGCGAACGCCTGCAGGGCCGCCAGCGCGGCGGTCGCTGCTGATTGCGGGCGCGCGGCATCCACCGTCAGCTCGCCGGGCGCATCTGACCAGGCGCGCAGGGTCGCGCCGTCCTCAAGCTGGAATACCAGCGTAAAAGTCTCCCCGCCATCGCGCTCACGGCGCACCGACTGGATGAAGCGCGGCGGCGAACCCAGCAGGTCGGCCAGATCAATCTCCGCCTCGCGCGCAAAGCGCAGGCGTGTTTCCTGCGCGCCCTGCTCGACAGTCCATTCCACCGGCTCAGGCCAAGTGAAGATCAGGCGCGACCAGTCGCTGGCCTCGCCAATCCGCACGCTGGCGGCCAGGGGCGGCGGCGGCTGCGCGGCGATGCGCGCGGCCGCGGCGGCGGCGGCCTGGCTTGCGGCTTGCGCCGCGCGCCGGCGGCGGGTGTAGTCGCTGACCACCGGCGCCAGGGCCGGGCTGCCCGGCGCGGCCAGGTCAAGGGCAATGACATTGTGGGACACCGACACGCGCGGCTCGACAGCGCGGTTCAACGCCAGGCGCAGCGTGCGCCCGTCCGCGTCCAGCCGGGCCATAGCCACGATATCCGGCAAGGCGTCGCGCACCGCCCCGGCATCCAGCGTGACGGCTTCAGACAGCCGGGCGACCAGCACCGCGCCCGCCGCCACATCGGCCTCGGCTGACAGGGCGCCGCCGGCGCTTTCAGGCAGAGTGATCAACAGCCGCGCCGTGGCGCCGGAGCGCTCCACTGACACGCTGGCGGGGACCTGCGCCGCAGCAGCGCCCGCCGCCAGCGCCGCAAGCGCTGCGGCGATCAGGGCGCGCAGGTCAGTCCACCGCCGCGACACGCCGCGCCTCCATCTCTGCGCGGGTCAGCGGAGGCTGGGCGCGCGCGGCCAGGAGCGTTGTCAGCTCGGCGACAAATCGGGCATTGGCCGCTTCCATGATCTGGGAATAGCGGCGCGGATTTTGCGCCTGCAGCGAGGCGGCGATCTGGATCAACGTATCGCGATCGGTGACCATCAAGGTCTCCAGCACCGGTGCGGCCGCTTCAGGCTCCATGGTGGCGTAGACCTGAACGATCGCGTCAAGCTGGGTGTCGCGCGCGGTATCAAGCTCGCCAACCAGCGCCAGAATCTCGTCGCGCAGGGCGATAAGGCGCTGTTCGCGGTCATCGAGGCGCACTTCAGCCACAGCGATCAGTTGCTCGCGCGTGTCGAGCTCCGCCGCGCGCCGGTCCAGGGCGCGCATGCGCTGGGCGACCCGGCTCTGCAGGTCCAGTTCGGCTTGGGAGGGCAGCGCCACCGGAGCGGACTCTTCGGGCAAAGGCGGCGCAGGCGGCGGCGTTCCGGCGTCGTCAGCGGGCGCGCGCTCACGTTCGGCCGGGGCGGGTTCATCGACGGCATAGGCTGACGACTCGCCCAGCCAGGTCAGCGCGCCATCAGCGAGCGACAGGCCCTTGATGGCGAGCAGCCCGGCCAGAACGACCGACAAAAGCAGGAGCGGGCGGGCGGCGCGCATCAGATTACCTCATGGCCTTGAGCGTCTCGAGCCGGCGCCGGGCGGCGTCAGCCTCTGGCGCAGCAGCGCCGGCGCGGGGCGCGGCGGCGCGCTGCGGCCGCTGTGACAGGCGCGAGACCTGCTCATCCGCCCCGGCGCCCAGGAAGCGCAGCTCGTCGGACAGGCGCCGGGCCTGCTCCACATCGCTTTTCAGACTGGCGCCCTGCTCGCGCGCGGCCCGGTCCAGCGCGGCCAGGCTGGCGCGCGCGCGGTCCACGGCGTCATTGAGGCTGGCGATGGTTTCTTTCAGCCCGTCCTGGCCCTCACGCAGCGTGCGCAGGCGGCGATCCACCCGCCAGCACATGATCGCCGCCGCGGCCAGCAGGAGACAGACCAGGCCTTCAAAAGCGAGAGCAGCGAGCGTCATGTGAACCTCATTACCGATTTGCGGGCGGCGTGGGACAGCGGAGCGTCAAGCCGGACGCCGATATTATGGCCGATGCGGCCCATGCGCCCGTGGGTCAGCTGAATCGGGCCGCAGCGCAATTCAATGGCCCCGTCCGGGCCGGTGTCGAGCATGAGCGTGTCGCCGACTTTCAGCTTCATCACCTCGCCCAGCGGCTTTTGCATTTCATCCAGCACCGCAGCGACTTCGACCTTGGTCGACCACAGCTCGGTCGCCAAATGGCTTTCCCAGATATTGTCGCGCCCGAACTTCTCGCCCATGAACTGCTGGAGCAGCATTTTTCGGATCGGCTCCAGCGTGGCGTAGGGCAGCAGCATCTCGATGCGCCCGCCGCGATCTTCCATGTCGATGCGCAGCTTGACCAGGATCGCCGCATTGGCCGGGCGGGCGATGGCGGCGAAACGCGGATTGGTCTCCACCCGGTCGAGATCGAAATCCACTTCGGTCAGCGGCGCGAAGGCGGCGCGCGCATCATTGAGCACCACTTCGATCATGCGCTGCACCAGGGTGCGCTCGATCGTGGTGTAGGGCCTGCCCTCCACCCGCATCGCCGAGGTGCCGCGCCGGCCGCCCAGCAGCACGTCCACGATGGAATAGATCAGGTTTGAATCCACCGTCAGCAGGCCGAAATTGTCCAGCTGGCGCGCGCGGAACACGGCCAGGATGGCCGGCAGCGGGATGGAGTTGAGGTAGTCGCCAAACCGGATCGAGGAGATATTGTCCAGGCTGACCTCGACATTGTCCGAGGTGAAATTGCGCAAGCTGGTCGTCATCAGCCGCACCAGGCGGTCAAAGACGTTCTCCAGCATGGGCAGGCGCTCGTAGGACACCAGCGCCGAATTGATGATGGCGCGAATGCCCGAGCGCTCATTGCTCTCATCATCGCAGACCGAGAAGCCGAGCAGGGAGTCGATCTCGTCCTGGTTGAGGATGCGTTCCTGGCTCTGGCCGCTTTGGGTTGGCAGAGAGGTCTGGCCTTCGT
>JAIUMW010000068.1 GCA_022565365.1 Oceanicaulis sp. | reverse complement strand
CAACCATGCTTGTCAGCGCCGCGCGCAATACCGCCGTGCTGCTGGCCGTGGGCACGTTTCTGGCGATTCTGGGCCCCTATGGGTCCAGCGCCTATGGCTGGCCCCAGGTCTGGATCTACTGGACCGGACTGATTCTTCTGGGCGCGGCGTTCGGGCATCTGGGCGGGCGCACGCTTCGCGCCCTGCGTCCCGGCTGGCCGCGCTGGAGCTGGTATGGCGCCGGGGCGCTGGTGCTGACCATTCCGGTCACCGCCGCCGTGTTCGCCATTAACACCGCCTATACCGGCCGGGCCTATTGGAACGAGTTGCCGCTCACCATCGCGCTGGTGTTCGTCATCGCGGCCGCCGTCAGCGCGCTGGGTTACGGGCTGGACCTTTTGGAGACCAGCCGCGCGGCGGCGCGCCAGGCGGCGGACGCCCCGGCAGGCGGCGCCGCCGCCACAGCCTCACCCGCCCTCCTCGACAAGCTGCCGGTGCGCCTGCGCAGCGCGGCCATAATGTCGATGAGCGCGGAAGATCATTATCTGCGCGTGCGCACCGAGGCCGGAGAGGCGCTGATCCTGATGCGCCTGTCGGATGCGGCCGCCGCCTGCGAAAATCTGGACGGCGCCCGCACCCACCGCTCCTGGTGGGTGGCGCGCGCGGCGGTGGCCGATGCGAGGAAGGAGGGCGGCGGGCGCGCCGTGCTCACCCTCACTGACGGGAGCGAGGTTCCGGTCAGCCGCAGCTACTACCCGGCGCTGCGCGAGGCGGGCTGGGTCTGACGCCCGGTCAGAGCGATCCAGATCTCGGCGGCGATGAGGTTGGGGACCCAGCACAGAAAGCTGATGGCGATATAGGACGGGCTGAACGGCAGGGCGGCGATCCCCACCACCGCCAGCTGCAGGCGCAAGGTCACGGCTGAAAACGTCAGGGCGAAGCTGCGGATCATCCAGCGCCGGTGGGCGCCGTAGCGCCCGCGTGCGATGGACGCGACCGCCATGCCCGTGGTCACAAGCCAGCCCGCACCCAGCAGGCCGAACCCGGCCGCCGCCACAGGCCCGTGCGTATTGCCGAACGCCAGGATCAGCCCGGCGCCGCCGGCGGTGAAGCAGCACGCCGCATAGATCACGCCCAGCCCCATATGGAGCCGGCGCCGCGCCTGACGCAGGCGGGGCAGGAACTGGAACGGGCCGATCACCAGCGCCAAGGCGCCGAACAGAGCATGGACGGTCAGGAAGGGGTCGGCGAAGGCGTTGGCCAGAACATTGCCCGCCCCGCCGGGCGCGCCGGGCAGGGCGTAGCGCAGGCTCGCTGCGGCAATGGCGAGGCTCAGCGCCGCCAACAACACAAAACCGGCGGTCTTGGACATGTGACAGGGCGGTTTTGTCATATGGGCCGGGGCTGATGACACATGGGCGGGGGATGATGACACCATTCCGGCGCGGCTATCCCCCGGCTGTCCGCCGCCGGTCATGGCGTCAGCGCGTGGACAAGCCGGGCGCGATTGACCGCCCAATCCGCCTTCGACTGGGCCCAGACTTCGGTCAAAGCATCTGGAAATCCAGGGACTTGAGCAATCTCGCCGGTATTGGCCGAGCCGAGCTTGCGCGCCACGGCGGCCGAGTTGACATTGTCCGCTGCGATCAGGTGGATAACCCGCTCCCAGCCGAGCCGGTCAAAGACGAAATCCAGTGCAGCGCCGGCGGCTTCCGGGCCATAGCCCTGGCCCCAATGGCTGCGTAGAATCGACCATCCCACCTCCGGCGCCGGCCATTGATGGGGGTTCCACGGCCCCACCCGGCCAACCCAGGCGCCGGTGGACTTCTCTTCCACACTGAAGAAGCCATAGCCGCGCATCTGCCAGTGGCCGATCAGGGCCGCCATATTGCGCCAGGTGATCGCATCAGGCTGCACCCCGCCAATATGGCGGGCTGCTTCCGGATCGCTCATCAGGGCGCAAAAGCCTTCAAAGTCATGTTCTTGCGGGATTCGCAGGCGCAGGCGCGCCGTCTCCAGAACCGGTCCGTCCAGCATCGCGGCGCCCCTCCCTGACAGCATTTGACGCCGGTCAAAATCGCGCCTCCGGCGGCGCAGCGCAAGCGCCTAGTCGAGGGCGGATAACATCTCCTGCGCACTCACTCGGACCGAGTAGCCGCGCGCGGCGCCCAGCCCGCCCTCATGCCAGAACTTCGCCACCACAACGCCGTCACGGCGGATCGCGATGGCTACAGGATAGGGCACGCCATGGGCGCGGTGGCGCGGCTCGGCATAGATCGGATCGCGCACGCCGAACGCATCGATCACCGCGCTGTCTTCATCCGACAGCAGGGTGAGCGTCAGCTCGCGCCGCTCGGCCGCGCGCGCCAAAGTCTCAGTGTTATCGTAGGTTAGAACCGCCAGACCCCAGCCGGCCGCCTCGAACGCCTCCGCCGCGCCTTGCAGCTCGATCGTCTGGGCGATGCAGATGGGGCACCAGTCCAGCGACCGGTTGAAAAAGATCACCGCGCCGCTCGGCCCGGCGATATCGGCCAGCCTCCGCGTCTCGCCACCGGCGTCCGGCAGTGCAAAATCAGGCGCTTGCGCACCGACCGCCGGGCCGAACGCCGCCGCCGCATCGCGCGCCAGCGCTACCGGATCGGGATCAGGATCAGCGGATGCGAAAGCGGCGGGCGCCGCCAACCCAAGGGCCAACACGCCAGCCAAGGCGTTGAAAACAGTGTGATTGATCATGGCGAGTCCCTCCAGCCAGTCATGGTTAATCACGCACACATTGGCGCCGCCGCGTGGCGTGAAAAAGGCGCCTCAGCGAGTTGTGAAACAACCGTGATGGCGCCCCTTGCCCGGACCGCGTCCGCGCGCCAGTCTGACGCCTGTGTCAGCAAGCAAGGCGCGCTATGCCTTTTGATCAAGCATCCGGCTCCGGCGGTCCGGCGCGCAACGTGCTGGGCGGACCGCTGGCCGATTGCGGCCATGACCCGAAGACCGGCTTCTACCGCGATGGCTGCTGTCATACCGGGCCTGAGGACCGCGGCGCGCACACCGTCTGCGCGGTGGTAACCGGGGATTTCCTGAAATTTTCCATGAGCCGCGGCAATGACTTGTCCACGCCGCGCCCCGAGTTTGACTTCCCCGGCCTGCGCCCGGGCAATCGCTGGTGCCTATGCGCGGCGCGCTGGCTGGAAGCCTTTGAGGCCGGCTGCGCGCCGGGGGTCATCCTCGCCGCCACCCATGCCCGCACCCTCGCCATCGTGCCGCTGGAGGCGTTGACCGCTCACGCAGAGGATCAGACATGAGCTTTGAGATCACCGAAGAACGTTCCGGCTCCAAGGGCCGCTATGTCGCCGCTGCGCCCGGCAAGCCGGAGGCTGAGCTGACCTTCTCCATCATGAATGAGCACACAATCATCATCGACCACACCGGCGTCCCCGGCGAATGGCGCGGCATGGGCGTGGGCAAGGCGCTGGTGGAGCGGGCGGTTCTGGACGCGCGCGAGCGCGGCGTGCGCATCGTGCCGCTGTGTCCGTTCGCCAAGGCCCAGATCGACCGGCACCCTGAATGGCAGGACGTGCTGGGCGGCCGGGCGAAGGGCTGAGCCTTCAGCCTGCTTCAGCCCCGAACGGGCGAGACAGCAGCGCCTCGATGGCGCCGTCCACATCCAGCGCGCCTGACAGGACGGCATTGACCGCATCGCAGATCGGCATTTCCACGCCGGCGCGCCTGGCAAGCTGGGTGACGGCGGGCGCCGTGGCGACGCCTTCGGTGACGGCGTTGCGCGCCGCCATGATATCGGCCCGCGCCTCACCCCGGCCCAGCGCCAGCCCGCAGGACATGTTGCGCGATTGCGGCGAGGAGCAGGTGAGCACCAGATCACCCAACCCGCACAGCCCCGCCAGCGTCTCGCGACGGGCGCCCAGCGCCACGCCGAGACGCGTCATTTCTGCAAAGCCGCGTGCGATCAGGGCGGCATGGGCGGACCGGCCGAGCCCCTTGCCCTCGCTGATGCCGCAGGCGATGGCGAGCACGTTCTGCACCGCCCCGCCCGCCGCCGCGCCGATCAGGTCCGAGCTCCAATAGGGCCGGAAGGCCGACGAGCCGATGGCGTCCATCAATTGCTGACCCAGCCCTTCATCATCGCACGCCAGCGTCACCGCGGTGGGCAGGCCGCGCGCCACGTCGATGGCGAAGCTCGGGCCCGACAGCACAGCCGGCACGGCGTGGGGAATGGTCTGCGCCAGCACCTCAGTCATCAGCGCCAGAGAGCCCTGCTCGATGCCCTTGGCGCACAAGAGAACCGGCGAGCCCTCCGGGATATGAGTGACAAAGCCCGCCAGCGTGCGTCTTGCGTGCTGGGCCGGCGTGACCAGCAAATACGCGCCGCAACCGGCCAGAGCCTCGGGATCAGATGTTGCGTGAATCCTTGAGTTCAGCGCCACGCCTTTGAGGAAGGCCGTGTTCTCAGCCCGCGTGCGGATCGACTCCGTCACCTCCGCCTCGTACGCCCAGAGCGTGACATCGCGCCCGGCGCTGGCGGCGGCCTGGGCAAGCGCAGTGCCCCAGGCGCCCGCGCCGATCACGCCGATGGATTGAAACCTGCTCATGCCCCGTCCCTTCCTGTCACGCCTTGGGGCCCTTCCGGCCCGAACCGGTTGCAGGCGCTTTCGCGGCCGCGTCCGCGTCCAGCGGCCAGCGCGCCCGCGCCGGCGCATCCAGCCCGTCAATCAGCCCCAGCGCCAGACGCTCGGCGCCGGCCAGCGCGATCATGGCGGCATTATCCGTGCAGTATTTCAGGGGCGGCGCCACCAGGGTGAAGCCTCGCGCCTGCGCCTGCGCCGTCAGTGCGCTGCGCACCGTTTCGTTGGCCGCCACGCCGCCAGCCACCA
This sequence comes from Oceanicaulis sp., assembly GCA_022565365.1. Classification (GTDB taxonomy): domain Bacteria; phylum Pseudomonadota; class Alphaproteobacteria; order Caulobacterales; family Maricaulaceae; genus Oceanicaulis. Next base: position 7,916 of record JAIUMW010000068.1, on the reverse strand, counting down.
CCAGCGTGCGCGATGCGTCCGGCAGGCGGTCCATAAAGGCGTCCATGGCCCGCCCCGTGCGCTCGGCCAGATGAGCGGCGATGGCGCCCTGAACCGCGTGGGCGAGGTCGGCGCGGTCGGCTTCACAGGGCTCCTCCAGCCCGTCCCAGGCCCGGCGCGCGGCGGTCTTCAGGCCGGCAAAGGAAAAATCGCATCCCGGCTTGCCCGCCAGCATGCGCGGCAGGGGGAATCGGCCCGGATCGCGCGCAGCGCGCGCGGCCCGCTCCACAGCCGGTCCGCCGGGAAAGCCGAGCTCCATAATCTTGGCGGTCTTGTCGAACGCCTCGCCCGCCGCATCGTCGATGGTGGAGCCCAGACGCGTCATCGCCCCGATGCCTTCAACGATCAGGAGCTGGGTATGGCCGCCGGAGACCAGGAGCAGGAGATAGGGGAAGTCCAGCCGCCCCGTCAGGCGCGGCGACAGGGCGTGGCCTTCAAGATGATTGACCGCGATGAGCGGGATTCCCGCGCCCAGCGCGATGCCCTTGGCGGTCATCAGGGCGGCCATCACCCCGCCGATCAGGCCGGGACCGGCGGTGGCCGCCACCGCGTCGAGATCGCCCGGCGCGAGTCCGGCTTCCGTCAGGACCTGCGCCGCCAGACCATCCATCCGCTCGGCATGGGCGCGCGCGGCGATCTCTGGCACGACCCCGCCATAGGGCGCATGCGCCTCGTTCTGACCGATCACGGCTTCGGCCAGAATCGTGATCGCGCCATCGGGTTCGCGGCGCACTATGGCCGCGGCGGTATCGTCGCAGCTGGACTCAAGACCCAGCACGGTCAGCGCCTTTTGCGGCGCCGGGACGGGTTGCCCGAACGGAAAAGCATGGGATAACGCCATGCACAGATCGTTAGCGCTGCGCGCGCCCGCACACAATGGGCGGCGCCGTTCGGGAGCGGCCATGCCTTTTGAACCCATGCCTATCGCCACGCGCACCTCGCCGCTGGCCCTCGCCCAAGCCTATAACCTGCAGGCCATATTGGGCCAGGCCGCCGGGGTGGAGGATTACGCGGATGCGTTTCCGATCCTGGGCCTGTCGACCACCGGCGACCGGATCACCGACCGCGCACTGCTGGCGGCGGGCGGAAAGGGCCTGTTCACCAAGGAGCTGGAGACCGCCCTGCTGGCCGGTGAAGCGCGCTTCGCCGTCCACTCCATGAAGGATGTGCCGACCCGCCTGCCGGACGGATTGGCCATCGCCGCGATCCTGGAACGCGAGGACCCGCGCGACGTGCTCCTCGTCGCCAACGGCTCGGCCCAGCTGACCGACCTGCCCAAGGGCGCCGTGCTCGGCACCGCCTCCATCCGGCGCCAGGCCCAGGCGCTGGCGGCGCGGCCTGACCTGGAAGTCACCCTGCTGCGCGGCAATGTGGATACGCGCCTGGGCAAGGTGCGCGATGGCGCCATTGACGCCACCTTCCTGGCGCGCGCCGGCCTGCGCCGGCTGGGCCGGGACGAGGCGAAGCTGACGCCCATCGACACGAGCAACATGCTGCCAGCGCCTGCGCAGGGCTGTGTCGGCGTGGAGATCCGCTTGGGCGACGAGGCGGCGCAGGCCCTGTGCGACGCGATCCAGCATCACGCCAGCGCACTCGCCGCCGCCGCCGAGCGCGGCGTGCTGGAAGCGCTGGACGGATCGTGCCGCACCCCCATCGCCGCCTATGCCCATATCGTCCAAGGCGAAATCCGGCTGAGCGCCGAAGCCCTGTCCGCAGACGGCAAGCAGCGCTGGACCGATTCAGGCGCGGCGCCGGCGGCCGGCCTCGCCGAAGCCGCCGCGCTGGGACGCGCGGTGGGCGAGCGTATCCGTGAGGCAGGCGGACCGGCGCTGGCGGCGATCATCGCCGGGACCGGATGAGATGGCTGAGGCGCGCCCGGTGCTGGTCACGCGCGCCGAGCCTGGCGCTTCGCTGACCTGCAACAGGCTGGCGGCGCTGGGCTATCACGCGGTGAACGCCGCCACGGCGCAAATCGCCGCTACAGAGGGCGCACCCGACTGGACCGGCGCTGGCGGCGTCATTGTCACCAGCCCCAATGGCGCAGGCCAGTTGACGCGTCTGGGCGCGCCTTCATCGCTCATCGTCTTCGCGGTCGGCCCCGCCACCACCGCTGCAGCGCAGGCGGCCGGTTATGAGACCATAGTGACCGGATCAGGCGACGCGGCGGGACTGCTCGATATCATCCTGAGCGCCCCCAATCCCGGGCGCCTCATCCATGTGCGCGGCCGGGACCAGACCTTTGATCTGTCCGGCGCCCTGACCGCTATGGGCCGGGACGCGCACAGCCATGTCGCCTACGAGGCCCGCCCGGTGGAGGCCCTGCCCGTCGCGGCGCTGGAGGCGCTTGGGCCCGGCGCCATCGTTCTCATCTACTCCCCGCTGGGCGCAGAGCGGTTGCTGGCGCTGACCGGGGCCGCCCGCCGGCTGTCAGCCCTGGGCGCTTCACATATTCTGGCGATCTCCGAGGCCGCCGCATCGCCCTTGCGCCATGCGGGCGCCGGGCGGGTGATGCTGGCGCAGCGCCCCGACGAGGCGGCGCTCTTCGAAGCACTGGAAACGATCTGCCCGCCGCGAGAAACCTGACATCGGGCGGTGGCGCGCGGGCGCGGCGCGGCTTAGACTCAACCCCATCATGGATAACAGGCTGCTGACGAGGCGGGCGCGATGAGCGGGCGGACCAAGCCAGAGGGTGATCCCGAACCGGTAGATGCCGAGTTCAAGCCGGTGGACAGCGAACCCCGACCCCGCAAGGGATTTGCGCGGGCGCTGGCTATCTTGCGCGTGACCGGTTTCGTGGTCGCCGCTGCCCTCATCGGGGGCGCGGCCGGCTGGGTGCTGGTGCGCGCCATGCCCGCCCCGGCGCCGGATCTTTCCGGTCTGGAAGCGCGCCTGGGCGCCCTGGAATCCGCTGAAAGTCCTGAACCGGCCCTGTCACGGATCGAGACGCGCCTGAGCGTGCTCGAAACGGAGGATCCCGGCGACGCCATGCGCGGGCAGGCGCTGGAACAGCTGGTGCGCGACGCGGCGGCCTTGCGAGATCGCGTGGACGCGCTGGAGGCCGCGGAGCCGCCGGAAGAAATTGATCTCACGCAGCTGGATACGCGTATCGATGAGACCGCCCGCGACGCCGCCCGCCGCCTCGACGCGCTGGAAACCCGGATTGCAGCGCTGGGTGCAGGCGAAGCTGGCGAAGGCGTGGACATGTCTGACGCGCTGGCGCCGGTGCTGAACCGGATCGAGGCGCTGACGGACCGGATCGCTGCCGCCGAGCGGACCAGCGAAGAGGCGGCCGGTCTCGACCCGCGCCTCGACTCCGTCACCGAGCGTTTGACCGCATTGGAAGCACGCCTTGAAGACATTCAGGCCGCGCCCGCCGCCGCGCCATCGCCGAACGGGGCGCGGCGCGCCCTCGCCTATGCCGATTTGGCGTCAGCCGCGCGCGGATCGGGACCTTTCACCGTGGAGCTGGCCGAGCTGCGCCGGGTCTGGGCGGATGCACCGGCCCTGAACGCGCTGCGCAATCATGCCCGCACTGGCGCGCCGTCGCGTGAGCAACTGGCCGCGCAATTCCCTGAAGAGGCTTTGCAGGCCGCCACCGCCGAAACAGACGTCTGGTTCGGCGTGCTGCGCATCGCCCGCAGCGCTTCAGGCCCGGGTCCCGGCGACGCGATACGCGCCGCGCTCGACGCCGGTGATCTTGAGGCCGCTGCGCAGGACGCGCGCGCCCTTGAAGACCCGGCCCGCGCGGTGATTGAGACCTGGCTTCAGGGGGCAGAAGCACGGCTGCAGATCGAAGCGGCGCTGGGCCAGCTGCGCGCGGCGCTGGATGAGGAGATTGCGCCATGATCCGGCTGATCGCCACCATTGCGCTATGCGTTGTCACGGCTGTGCTGGCGGTGTTCCTCACCCTCAACCCGGGCGTGGTGCGGGTGGAGTTTCTGGGCGTGGAGGCTGAAGGCCCGTTCGCGCTGGCCGTGGGCGTGCTGCTGATCATCACCTTCCTGCTGGTGGTCGCCTGGTGGCTGATCTCCAAGGTCTGGGGCGCGCCCGACGCGTTCCGCAAATTCCGCCTGCGCCGCAAGCGCGATCAGGGCTTTGACGCGCTCGAACGCGCGCTTATCGCCTCGGCCGCCGGTCAGGGCGCGCTGGCGGTGCGTCAGGCGGCGCGGGCCGAGGCGCTTTTGGACCGGCCGGCCCTGTCGCGGCTTTTGTCGGCCCGGGCCGCGGAAGCCGATGGCGATCTGGCCAGCGCCCAGAGCCAGTATGAAGCCATGCTGGAGGATTCGCGCACCCGGATGGTGGCCCGGCGCGGCCTGGCCGCCATCGCCGAGGCGCGCGGCGACTCGATGGGCGTGATCACCCATGCCAGCGAGGCGTTCGAGACGTCCGGCCCGGCGCGCTGGGCCTATGACGCGCTGTTCGCCGCCCAGGTAAACGCCGCGCGCTGGCGCGAGGCGGAGACCACCTTGACGGAAGGCGAACGCCGCAGCCTGGTGGACCGGGCGCGTGCGGCCCGCACCCGCGCCGTGCTGCTGACCGCCGAGGCGCGCCGCATGGAAGCGTCCGATCCCGAGGCGGCATCGACGCTGGCCGAGCGCGCCGCCGGCGCCGCGCCTGACTTCGCTCCGGCTGCAGAGCTGGCCGGACGCCTGCTGGCCGACCAGCGCCGCCATCGCCGGGCGGCGGAGATCCTCGAAGCCGCCTGGACGCGCGCGCCCCACCCGGCGCTGGCGCGCGCCTATGGCGCCTTGCGCAAATCCGACACCAAGGCGAAACGCGCCGAGCGCCAGCGCGCGCTGGCCGCCCTCAACGCCGAGCATCGTGAAAGCCGCATATTGCTGGCCGAGACGGCCCTGGATCAGGAAAACCGCGACGCCGCCCGCGAGGCGCTGGCCAGCCTGACCGCCCAGCCGCCTGTCTCGGCGCGGGTCTGCGTTCTGGCCGCACGCGCCGCCCAGCTTGAAGACGATGCGCCCGGCGCCCGGCGCTGGATGACCCGGGCCGCCCACGCGCCGGGCGAGGCCGACTGGTCGGATATCGACGAGACCGGCGCCGCCTTCCCCTACACCGATGAGGACTGGAAGCGCATGGTGGACGCCTGGGGCCGCGATGGCCGGCTGATCCATCCGCGCCATGAGCGCTATGAGATCGCCGCCGCCGCAGCGCCCGACAGCGCCCTTCTGGAAGCGCCAGCCAAGCCGCGCGCTGCAAAACCGGGCGACAGCGCGGGCGAGGACAGCTATCAGGCCCCGCGCGCGCCGGACGATCCCGGCGTAGAGGATGACGCCCGCAAGGACTGATGGCGCCCATGAGCCTGCTGACACCCAAAAAACGCCTGCTGATCGGCGTCACCGGCGGCTCGGCCTCGGGCAAGACCGAGATCGCGCGGGCCGCCGCCCGCTGCGCCGCTCCGCTGACCGCGCTGGTGATGGCCGAGGACGATTATTACGGCGACCATGGCGCCAAGCCGGATTTTGAGCCGGCGGCGTTCAATTTCGACCACCCGGCCTCACGCGATCACGCCCTGCTGGCGCGCCAGCTGGCGGCGCTGAAAGACGGCAAGCCGGTCAAGGCGCCGATCTATGACTTCACCATCCACCGCCGCCGCGCCGACACGCGCCGTATCGAACCGGCTGATGTCATTGTGGTGGAGGGCATTCATCTGTTCTGCGATGAAGACGTGCGCGATCTGTTCGACCTGCGCGTCTATGTCGAGGCGCCCGACGATATCCGCTTGGCGCGCCGCCTCTTGCGCGACGTCAACGAGCGCGGCCGCACGCCCCAGTCCGTGGTCAGCCAGTATCTGCGCACCGTGCGCCCCATGCATCACGAATGGACCGCACCGGGGCGCGAACACGCCCATCTGGTGATCTGCAACGACGCGGCCGCTGCGCGCCCCAGCGACCACCTCACCGCGTTTTTCGAAAGCCTGTCGCGCCCGGTCTGCGACGCGATCGAACGCTTCAAGGCCGAGCGCGGATGAGCGCACGCTGGCGCGGAACCCGGCGCTGAATCGCGGCTTCACTGCCCGCTTGCCCGCCCCGGCGTTCAAGGGTAGGTTCCGCCGTCGCTGAACTAGGCCACGCGCCGGGTCCAGAGCCGCTTTAGCTCAGCTGGTAGAGCAACGCATTCGTAATGCGTAGGTCGCGTGTTCGAGTCACGCAAGCGGCACCATTTTTCTTTCAAAATCCGAATGGGTTGCAAGCACGGCGCGGCGCAGGTCCATGTCCGCGCCGGATCAATTCTCGTGCACCCGCATCAAATCGCACGCAGCCGGTCAGACGGCTGTAGGCGAAGGGCTCCAGAAAGTCGTTCGAGCTGTGCGCGGCGCGCATCCACAGGGCGATGTCCTCTTGCGACATGGCCCGCACGATGGCGTCAAGCCCCTCCGGTTCCTCGCCGGTCACCCGCCAGTATTTATACCGCAGATTGAAGGCGTCGTAGCCGCGGTCGCCCCACACCACAATGGCGCAATACAGGCCGAATGCGTCACCGGAGTCGACCGCATCTCCAAGGCCATTTTGGTGGGGGAAGCGGTCTGCACACTCGGCCGGAAAGCGCTCCGTGCGCTCCATCAGCGCTTCAACTTCATCGTCATAGGGCGGGGGCGCGCCCGGGAAGCAGCCAAATTGTGACGGCGGTCCCTGACCCATCTCGATCAGCGCCCGGGCCCGGTCATCAAACTGCTCGCAGCCGGTCTCCATATCGGTTTCAATCGGCTCCAGAAGATCATACAGCCTGTGCACCGAGTATATGTTGATAGCGATTTCCTGACGCGTCCGGGAGCGCACAAGCGCGTCAAAGGCCGGCGTCATTTCCCCGGTCACGCGCCAGTATTTGTAGTGCAGGATAAATTCGTCGTAGGTGATGTTCTCCCAAATCGCGATGGCACAGGAGAGCCCGAACGCGTCCCCTTCCGCGATGGCGTCGTCCAGGCTGGCCAAATGGGGAAAGCGCTCCTCGCACGCTGCGGGAAAACGCTCCATGCGCGCGTTAAACGCCGCCACAACCGGATCTTCGGTGCAGGCCGAAACACCCCAAACGAAGATCGCGGCAAGCGCGATAGTTATCCAACCCCTGATCATAAAGCTCACACTAGCGCCGTCCTGAAACCTTGAAAAGGAGGCGCCCGGAATGTCCGTTCCGCAAAGATCCAGCCTGGAACGCTGCGTGCGCTTGCTGAACACTTACAACAGCTATCAATCTGATATCGCACTGGCTCAAGACCGCCGGGACAATCATCGAGAACAAGCAGGGCGGCTCAGAGCCCTCATAACAGAAAAGCGCGCCGAACAATTCAATCCCCTGGGGATGCTGGGAGGCCTGGTGAATTTACGACGCCGCCGCACACCGACCCGGCGGGCGGGCGCTCAAGAGGTTTTGACCGAAGGGGCCGACATGGCGGCCCAGGCCGCCGCTTTGGCCCGGTTCGAAGCTGACAAACGCCGGAGCATCAGTGACCTCACAGATCGCCTTGAAACTGCAATCCGAAAGGCTGATGAAGAAAATTCCCGTATCAATCGGTTTTTGGCAGAGCGGGAAAGAGTGCGCGAAGCCATGGTGCGCGAGGGCTGCCAGGCGCGCTGACCGCCTCCCTCAAAACCCGAGCCGGTTGCACAGGCGGCGCGGCGGCGGGCCCTGGCCGCGGTCTATAAGGGCGCGGGCCTTGGCGTCGAACCGCTCGCACCCGGTCAGGGAGTTGAACGGGATGGGCGCCAGCAAATCGATTGAGTAGTGGAGAAACGATATCTCCCGGGCGAGCGCCTCACGCTCCATGGCGCGCGCCATCGCGTCCAGCCCGGCGGGCTCCTGCCCGGTGACGCGCCAGTATATGTAACGCAGTTCGAACGCCAGGCCCCCCTCAGCACCCCAGGCCT
>JAIUMW010000067.1 GCA_022565365.1 Oceanicaulis sp. | reverse complement strand
GGCCAGGGCGCCGGTTGACCGCGCACGGCGCGCCGCCGTGATCGCCGGGGTACGCAAATCCGCTCAGCATGCCCGGACGCACGGGCCGTCTTCGGCCCGCAGCCAGGACTTCCTTTACGACGCAGACGGGCTGCCGGGGTGATTGCGGTGGATACGTCCGCCCTGATGGCGCTTCTCCTCGGCGAAGCGGCCGCTGACGCCATTGCGGATGCGCTTGAAACCGCCGACACGCTCATCATTTCCGCCGGGACCGTCGCGGAGGCGCTGATCGTGGCCGAGCGCCGCGGCCTGGGGCAGGAGATGCGCGCCCTGATCGACGGGCTCGGCATGGAGGTGGCGCCGGTCAACGCCGCTGCCGCCGCCGCCATTGCGCAGGCTTACAAGCGCTGGGGCAAAGGCGTTCACCCGGCGGCGCTCAATTTCGGCGACTGCTTCGCCTACGCGCTGGCCTCGGATAGGCGCGTCCCGCTTCTGTTTACCGGCGACGACTTTGCGCGAACCGATCTCGACGCCGCCCTTTAGGGCTCCTGGACGCCTCTGCTCTCCCGCCCGCGCCGCAGCGCCCCAGCATCCGCGCGCGGAACCTCAGACCCCCTCGCGCGCTTGAGTTCATAGCGCGCGCTTTTCAGGGTCCATCATGTTTGTCCGCATTTTACTCGGCCTAGCAGCTTTTATCGTCGCGGCTATCCTCGCGCTGGTTCTGGTCATCGCGATTGCGGGGTGGGACTGGCTGCGTGGTCCGGTGGAGACGCGCGTGTCGCGCGCGCTCGACCGGGACGTAGCCATCAATGAGCCGCTGGAGGTCGTCTGGCGCTGGGATTTCGTGCCTCAGGTCACGGTCGCAGGCGTCACCGTGGCCGATGATGCGTGGACCGGTGATGATTATTTCATCGAGATCGAGCGCGCGGTGGCGGATGTGGCCGTGCTGGACCTCTTGCGCGGGAATGTGAATCTGCGTGAAGCTTGGATCACGGGCATGAGCCTGCGCCTGACCGTCAGTGAGGACAGGCGCAATAACTGGGGGTTCGGCCGTGAAGACGGGACGGGGCGCATGCCGATCATCGGCACCATGCATCTGGACGAGAGCCGGGTGATTTACCGCAATGCGGCGCGCGAGGTGTTCTTCACGGCCAATCTCGACACGGTCATCGCCGAGGATGAGGCGGGCGAAGACCGCACCGCCATCCAGGGCGAGGGCGAGATGCGCGGCAGCCCCCTTACCTTCACCGGCGAGGGCGACGGGGTGATGCGCTTGCGCGACCCCGATCAGAGTTTCGCTTTCCGTCTCAATATCGAGGGGGGCGAGACCCGCTTCGCCTTTGACGGGCGGCTGGGCCCGCAGGGCAGCTTCCGCAACATTGAAGGCGCGCTGGCGCTGCGCGGCGAGAATTTGCGCGATATTTATGACTTCACCGGCATCCCGGTTCCCGACACCCCGCCCTATGACCTCACCCTCGATCTGGCGCGTGTGGATGATGTCTGGCAGGCGCGCGGCATCGAGGGCGTGGTGGGCGACAGCGATCTGACCGGGCGGCTGGATTACGACACCGACCGGGAGCGCCCCTTCGTGGACGCAGAGCTTGCCTCCACATCGCTGAACTTCGCCGATATCGGCATGCTGGTCGGCGCCCCGGCCATTGATCCTGACGATGCGAGCCGCAGCGAGCTGATGCGCGCGCGGGCCCGCGCCCTGCGCGACGAGGGCCGCATCTTCCCCCGCGCCTCGCTGGATGTGGAGCGGATATCCGGCGTGGACGGGCGGCTGGTGTTCGAGGGGCTGGAAGTGACCGGCGCGGGCCAGGCCCTGACAGAGGTTTCGACCGTCATCACGCTGGACAACCGCGTGCTGCGCTTTGACCCGCTGGAGTTCGGCTTCCGGGGCGGGCGGCTGGTGTCGCAGGTGGAGATCGATGCGCGCCGCGAGGACACGGTCACGTCTGCGGACGCGACCTTCTCGGGCATCCGGCTGGAGGACTTCATTCCCAATGCACGGATCGAGGGCACGTTTTCAGGCGAGATCAGCCTGACCGGGACGGGCGGCAGCATCAGGCGCGCCATGGCCAGCTCGAACGGGCGCATCCGGGCGCTGCTGGACGAGGGCGCCATCTCTCGGCGCACGCTGGAGCTGATCGGGCTCGACCTGCTCAACTACATCTTCGCCAGCGATGAGCCGGTCGCGACCGTGTGCGGCGTGGCCGATATCGTGGTGACAGACGGTGTAGGCGACGCCGGAACGCTGGTGTTCGTCACGCCCGACAGCCAGATCCACGGCGCGGGCGCGTTCGACTTCCGCCGCGAGCGCTTCGATCTGCAGGTGCAGGCCCGCGACACCAACCCAAACATCGGCTCGCTGGGCGGGCCGATCAATATTCGCGGCGCATTCCGCGACCCGGAGATATCCCCGGCTGATGAAACCTATCTGCGGGGTGTGGCCAGCGTGGCGCTGGGCGTGCTCCTCACCCCGCTCGCGGCGCTTTTGGGCACCGTCCAGATCGATACGGTCGAGGGCGGGGTGTGCGAGCGTCTGCTCGGGGTGGGGGAGGCGCCCTGAAGTCTGCGGGCGCCAAAGGCCTCCAGCCCCTTCAGATATCGCGCGCCAGCGCCTCAAGCTGGTTCAGGCATGTGCCCCAGCCTTCATAGAAGCCCATGTCCTCGTGCTTTTGCCGGCTTTCGGGAGACTTGTGCCGCACCAGCGCCCGGTAGTGCGCGCCGTCCGCCGCTGCCTGCATGGTGATGTCGGCGGTCATGAAGGAGGTCGCGTTCGGTCTGAATTCAGGACCGAGCGCATCGGTCCAGACCAGGCGCTTTTCAGCTTCCGCCAGAAGGACGCAGCCTGGATTCTCATCCATCTCCGCGCCCTCCGGAGACGCCAGCACGAGGGAGAAGACGCCGCCGGGGCGCGGCTCTATCGCGGCCCGCGCCACGGTCCAGGGGCGGGGGGCGAACCATTGCCTGATGAGGTCTGGTTCAGTCCAGGCGCGCCACAGCTGGGCCGGGCTGGCGCGCACGGTGCGCTCCAGCACCAGATCGAGTGAGGGATCATGAATCATCGGTGTCTCCTTCGTCATCAATGGTCTCGAGAAAGGCGTCCAGCCGGTTCAGGCGCGCTTCCCAAAGCGTGCGCTGGCGCCCCAGCCAGCCTTCGGCCAGTTTCGCTGTCTCGGGCCGGAGGCGGCAGGTGCGCACGCGGCCGGATTTTTCGGACTCAATCCAGCCTGCGGCCTCCAGCACCTTGAGGTGCTTGAGGAAGCTGGGCAGCGCCATGGCGTGGGGCGTGGCGAGCTCTGACACCGGCGCCGGCCCCTGCGCCAGGCGGGCGATCACCGCGCGCCGGGTCGGATCGGCCAGGCCGTGGAAGATGGAATCAAGGTTAGCCATGTGGCTATCTAATGGGGGCGCAGATGCCCTGTCAAGACAGTTAGCCGGATGGATATCTGTTTGTCGCCCAACGGGCGTTATTGAGCCAATGGATAAACGGCCCCGGACAGAGTTGGCTGAAGTGTATCCGGGTGGTTTGGCGCGTAGAGGCACAGTGATAGGAAGACGGCCAGCGCCGGATTGGCGGCCGATTGAAATGGAAGCAGGCCCATGAGCGAAGACCGTCTCGAAAAGCTGGAAAGCCACATCGCCCAGCAGCAGCTCGTGATCGACGATCTGTCAGAGGCGCTGGCGCTTCAGCAGAAGGATATTGATCGGCTGAAGGCCCGACTGTTGCAATCGGACGACCGGATCGCCGAGCTGGAGGCGGGGCTTGCGCCGGCGCAGGGCGAGAAGCCGCCGCATTATTAGGGGCGGGCGGGCCGCTCGGGCTCCCGCCGCCTCATCGGCCCGGTTTGCGATTCGATTCGCCGTCAGGCGTCGACGTTGCCAAACTGCCTGCAGGCCGACGAAAGTCGGCGTTGCGGCTGTGACCGGAATGCGCCTGAACAGCAAGCTGAAATAGGTTGGATGGGATGTCCGATCAGGGTCCGGCCAGACGAGTAGCGGTCGCCGGGGAGTGTCAAACAATGCTGCGCCTGCGAGTAGGGCGGACCGGGGACTCGCAGGCCTCCCTCCTGATTCGCGGAAATCGCCTGTAGAATAACAGCCGCGCTCGATCCCGTATAAACCCCTAATTTATAAGGGGTTATGCTGCGGTTGCGTGCATCTGCGGGTGTGGCGACCCTCATGGTTTAAGCTCTGTTAAGTGCATGGCTCGATATCTTTAGTGAGAATTTAGCGCGGAGAGGGAATTGTCATGCGCCTAGCGAACATACCCGTTATGGGAAAGCTTTTGCTTATCGTTGCCGCCATGGCGCTCGTCATGGCCGGTCTCGGCGCATTCGCCGTTTATGAAATCAACCAGGTGCGCGACTCCGCGCAGCGAATTCATCAGGCCTCGACAGAGCTTCAGAATGCGGCCGCAATGAGCGACGCGTTCGGGGGCATGCGGCGCGAGGTGTACTATCTGGCCCTCAACCCGCAGAGCGTTGATCAGGTCAGTGAGAGGGTGGCTGAGGCGCGCGGGCGCTTCCAAGCGGCTTTTGACGCCATTTCCGCCGGTGCGTCCGTGACGGCAATGGGACATCTTGATCGCATCGCTCCGGCTTTTGAAAGCTATGGTGTGGCGCTTGACCAAGCCATGTCGTCTGCGCGCAACCGCCAGGGCGGTGACCTTGATGCGCTGCGGGCCCATCTTATGGCGACCGCGACCGCAATGCGCCCGTCCGGAGACGTGCTTACGCAAGCAATCGATCGGTTCACCGCCTACGAGACGTCCGCCGAGCATGCAGCTTATGCGCAGGCCGAGCGCACAGCGGAAACCGCCCGCAATCTTCTCATCATCGGGGCTCTGTTCGGCATCCTTGCCGGCAGCGCCATCAGCGTTCTGATCGGGCGCTACGGCATCGGCCAGCCTCTGTCTCGGGCCATTGGGCGTCTTGATCGCCTGGGCAAGGGCGATCTTGAAGTGGCTATCGAGGAAACGGACCGCCGTGACGAGGTGGGCACGCTGAACGGCGCGCTGGAGACATTCAAATCAGAATCGCTGAAAGCGCGCGAGCTGGTCGCCGCCCAGAAGGCGGAGGCTGAGCGCAAGCTGGCCGAGGCCGAGCGTGTCAACGCCCTGACGCGCGCCTTCGAGGACGAGATTGACGAGGCGGTCACCGCTCTGGCGGGCGCCGCTGAAGAGCTTCAGGCCACCGCCCAGTCCATGGCGGCCACCGCCGAGGAAAGCTCGGCCGAGACCCAGACCGTTTCGGCCAGCACCACGCAAACCGCCGCCAATGTGCAGACAGTGGCCAGCGCCGCCGAGGAGCTGTCGAGCTCGATCCGCGAAGTGGCCACCCAGATCGGGCGCAGCTCCGGCGTGGCGTCGGAGGCCGCGACCAAGGTCAACGAGGCGCTGAGCCGCATTGACGGTCTGGTCAAGGCGGCTGCGGCGATCGACGAGGTGGCGGGCCTCATTGGCGCGGTCACCGAGCAGACCAAGCTGCTGGCGCTGAACGCCACCATCGAAGCGGCGCGCGCGGGTGAGGCCGGCAAGGGCTTCGCCGTGGTGGCCAGCGAGGTCAAACAGCTCGCCGAGCAGACCGAGAAGGCGACCGCCACGGTGATCGAGCAGATCCGCGCGATCCAGGAAGGCACCCAGACAGCTGTGGACGCGGTGCGCGCCATCGAGAAAGTGGTCGAGGAGGTCAATGAGATATCGTCGTCCGTGGCCTCTTCCGCCGAGGAGCAGGTTGCTGTGACCGGCGAGATCAGCCGCAATGTGGCCGAGGCCGCTGACGGGGCCGAGGCGGTATCACGTTCGCTTGGCGGGCTTGAGCAGGCTGCGGGCAATACGTCGGCTGCAGCCAGCCAGGTGGCGGCCACCGCCGGTCAGGTGTCCGAACGCTCCGCCCGGATCAAGGCGGACATCGAACGCTATATCAAATCGGTACAAGAGGCCGCCTGAGCCTGCGGGCCTGTTTGGCCCCTTGTTGCGCGGACTTGTCACCAGGCGTTCGACCCGCCGAGGCTCCAGGCTTCGGCGGGTCGATGCGTTAGGAAACTGGTCAGGCTGAGCTGCACACCGGCTCGCCCCTTTTGGCGGACTCAGGCTATCTTTAGCGTTGTATCGCCGTGGATCGGACTGGGAGGGGCCTCATGGAAGTGCTGATCATCGGACTGGCTCTGCTGCTCGGCGTGCACATGATCCGCCTCATCGGCCTGCGCGGGCCGCTGGTGCGCCTCATTAGCGAGCCGCTTTACGCCGTCTTCTATTCGGTGATCAGCGCGGTGGGGCTGGCGCTGGTGATCTATGGTCACATCCTGTCCCATCCCTCGCCCATGATCTGGCAGCCGCCGGAGTGGCCGCGCACGGTGGCGCTGTTCGCCGTGCCGGTGAGCCTGGTGCTGCTGGCGGCGGCCTATCTGCCCAGCCACATCCGCTCGTGGACCCGCCATCCGATGACCCTGGCCGTCTTCCTGTGGTCGGGCGCGCATCTGGTGGCCAATGGCGAGCTGGCCTCGGTGGTGCTGTTCGGCAGCCTGTTTGTCTGGTCAGTCATTATCCTGATTGAGGTCTATATGCGCGGCGGCCATTTCGCGCGCCCCGGGCGGTGGAGCGCGGACATCGCGGCGATCGTTATCGGTCTGGGCGCCGCGGCGCTGTTTGCGTACTTCCACATGCAGCTGTTCGGCGTGGCGGTGTTCGAGCTTGCATCCGAACCGCGCGCTCCGGGCATCTAGCTTGTGACAGGGGCGCCCAGGGCGGGCGCCCGGTACAGGAGCAGACCCATGGAAGAACTCGTCCCGCTGGCCCCCTTCATTATGGTCGTCCTCATTGTGGCGACAGTGTTTTTCTTCTCCTCGCGCAATCGCCGCGAGGTTCTGGAGACCGTGCGCGAAGCGATGCGCAATGATCAGACGCTTGACCCTGAAACCATCAAGGCGCTGGGCATGCCCCAGAAAAAATCAGGCAATGGCGATCTGAAAGGCGGGCTGATCCTGATCGCGGTGGCGCTGGCCCTGATCGTGATGGGCTGGATGATGGCCTCGACCATTACCCAGAGCGCCGGCGAGCCCGACCCGATGATCATGATGACGGGCATCGCCGCCTTCCCGGGTTTTATCGGCCTGGTGCTGACCGGGTTCGGTGTGGCCCGTATCCGCGGGCAGAAGCGGAACGGCGGCGAAGGCTAGAGCGCGGCCATGGCTGTTCCGCCCAACGCGCCGGATGCTGACCTGGTGGCGGCGGTCGTCGCCGCTGGCGACCGGCGCGCCTTTGGCGCGCTGGTCGTGCGCCACCAGCAGGCGGTGCGCGCGCTCCTCTTGCGCCTGACACGCCACAGCACGCTGGCCGATGATCTGGCTCAGGAGACGTTCCTGAAAGCCTGGACGCGCATCGGGTCTTTCCGCGCCGACGGCAGCTTCAAGGCTTGGCTATGCGCCATCGCCTACAGCGAATTCCTGATGGGCGCGCGCAAGGCCAGGGCCAGCCAGCGCCTCGCCGACGGGCGGGCGGCGGAGCCCGGCGAGACCAGCACGCCGCCGGGTCCGGGCGGGGAGCGGGTCGATCTGGACCGGGCGCTGGCGGAACTTGGCGAGGAGGAGCGCACGTGTGTGGTGTTGTGTTACGCTTCCGGCCTCAGTCATTCAGAGGCCGCGCAGGTGACGGGTCTTCCGGTGGGCACGGTGAAGTCCCATGTCAGCCGGGGACGGGCGAAGTTGAAACTCTGGTTCGAGCGCAAGGAGGCCGCATGACGCGCCCCGAAGACGATTTCGATGCGGCTCTGAGCGGCCTGTTCGACGACGCGGCGCCGCCCGCGCATGATCCTGAATTTACTGACCGCGTGATGGCGCGCCTGCCGGGCGCCGAGCGCTGGCGGCTGGGGCTTCTGGCGGCGGCGGCGCTGGCGGGCGGCGCAGTAGCGAGCGTTCAGGCCGCCCCGCTGGTGGAGGGCATGACCATCGTGCTGCAGGATATCGGTACTGTGGCCGCCGGGGCTGTCGGGGGTCAGGCGCTCGCCATGGGCATAGCCAGCGCCGTCGCGCTCGGCCTGACGCTCATCCTGTCCTGGCGCGAGCTGGGCCTGCGCGGACGGGTCTCTAGTCCCGCGGCGTTTGCGGCGGGGTGTTGAGGCCGGGGATCATGCGCTGCAGCACGCCGTCGCGGTCGATGAAATGATGTTTCAGCGCCGCCCCGGCGTGCAGCGCCAGCAGGATCAGGATCACCCAGCCGCCCGCGCCGTGCAGGGTGCTGGCCAGTTCGTACATCTGTTCGGTTTGCGGCACCGGCAGGCGCGGCAGGTCAAAGCCTTCGATATTGAACAGCCGGCTGGGAAAATTCGTCGCTGACGCTGTCACCCAGCCGCCGAGGGGCGCCCCGATCATCACCGCGTAAAAGGCGATATGGGTGAAGCGCGCCAGCCCTTTCTCCCATGTCTTCATATGGGCGGGCAGGGGCGGCGCCGGGTGGGTGAAGCGCCAGGCGAGGCGCGCCAGCGACAGGATCAGGATCGTGATCCCGGCTGTCTTGTGCCAGTTATAGGCCGCCTGCACGCCCGCGAAATCCTCCGGCCCGGAGATGTTCGCCCGCAAATCCTCCATCCACCAGCCATAGAACACCATGGAGACCAGCATGATCGCGATCACCCAGTGAAACGCGATGGCGACGGTGGAATAGGTGGTGCGGCTGGCGGTCATGGCTCACTCCGGGGCTGCGCGCAGGAACTCAGCCTCTATTCGTACCCGAACTTCGTCGCCGATAAAGCCCGGCGGCAGGCGTCCGACGCCGAAATCTATCCGGTGGATGATCAGGTCCGCCCCGAAACCCACGGCCCGGCGGCCTTCCAGCAGATTGAAGACCCCGCCGTAAAACTCTGTGTCCAGAACGGCCGGCCGCGTCACGTCCTTGACGGTCAATGTGCCATGGACGCGGCCTGTGGTCTCTCCCGTGACCTCGATTCGGGTGGAGCGGAAGACGATTTGCGGGTGGCGCGACGCGTCGAACCAGGCCGCGCCGCGCAAGATATCGTCAAACCCGCGGTCGCCTGTGGACACCGAAGCCGCCTCGATCACGGCGGTCAGTTCCGCCGCCTCGGGCCGGGCGGGATCAAAGCTCAGGCGCGCGTCTATCTCGTCAAAGCGCGCGGTGTACCAGGACAGGCCCAGATGGCGCACCCGCCAGGTTACCGAGGCGTGCCCGGCATCGAGCGCCCACTCGCCCGCCGGCAGACGTTCGGGATCAACCGACGGCGCCGAGATGCAGGCGGACAGAACGAGGCAGGCGAGGGGGGCGAGGAGGCGCATGGCTGTGGTCCTGTTGAGTTTATGTTGAGGGTAATGCGCGCCGCCGCCGCGTCCAGTTCACGCACCCCCTCGCGCTGGCGCGCGAAAGCGCTATGTTGCGCGGCTCACATCCTGACCATCGAGGCCTGCCATGACCTATCGCGCTCCCGTACGTGACATCCGTTTCTGTCTGGAGGAAATCGCCGCCCTGGACGGGCTCAAGCCCACCGGCGCGTTTCCCGAGCTGTCGGGCGATCTGACGACCGCGATCCTGGAAGAGGCGGCGCGCCTGGCCAATGACGTATTGGCGCCGCTCAACTGGACCGGCGACCAGCAGGGCTGCACGCTGAAAGACGGCCATGTGACCACGCCCGACGGGTTCAGGGACGCCTACGCCAAATTCGTCGAGGGCGGCTGGCAGGGGCTGCAGTTTGATACAGAGCATGGCGGCATGGGCCTGCCGCGCGCGCTGGGCTGCGCCCTGATGGAGATGCTGCAAAGCTCCAACATGGCGTTTGGGCTGGGGCCGATGCTGTCCTTCGGCGCCATCGAGGCGCTGATCGCGGTGGGCACGCCCGAGCAGCGCGAACTGTATCTGCCGAAAATCATTTCGGGCGAATGGACGGCGACGATGAATCTGACCGAGCCGCAGGCCGGTTCGGATGTGGGCGCGTTGCGCACCAAGGCCGAGCCCAATGGCGACGGGTCCTGGGCGATCACCGGCCAGAAAATCTACATCACCTGGGGCGAGCACGACTGCACGGACAACATTATCCATCTGGTGCTCGCGCGCACCCCGGATGGCGCGCCGGGCACGCGCGGCATCTCGCTGTTCCTGGTCCCGAAATTCCTCCCCGACGCTGACGGCAAGCCGGGGGCGCGCAACGCCGTGACCGCCATCGGGCTGGAGCACAAGATGGGCATTCACGGCTCGCCCACCTGCACGATGGAGTATGCCGGCGCCAAGGGCTGGCTCGTCGGCGAGGAATTCAAGGGCATGGCCGCCATGTTCATCATGATGAACTCCGCGCGCCTCAATGTCGGGGTGCAGGGCGTGGGCATCGCCGAGCGCGCCTATCAGCAGGCCTACGCCTTTGCGCTGGACCGCCGCCAGGGCCGCGCGCTGATGGGGGAGGGCGAGGGCCCGCACCCGATTATCGAGCACCCTGATATTCGCCGCACCCTGGCGGTGATGAAGGCGAAGATCGAGGCGGCGCGCGCCATCTGTTTCCACGCGGCGGTGGAGGCCGATTTCGCCGAGCACCATGACGATGAGGACGAGGCGGCCTGGTCCAAGCGGCGCGAGGATTTGCTGATCCCCATCGCCAAGGCCTGGGCCACTGATGTGGGCGTGGAAATCGCGTCCATGGGCGTTCAGATCCATGGCGGCATGGGCTTTATCGAGGAAACCGGCGCGGCCCAGCATTACCGCGATGCGCGCATCGCCCCGATCTATGAAGGCACGAACGGCATCCAGGCGATTGATCTGGTGGGCCGCAAGCTGGTGCGCGATGGCGGCGAGGCCATGGGCGAGCTGATCGAGGATATCCGGCAGACGGTGGAGGATTGCGAGACCAGCTCCAATCCCGACCTGCCCGCGCTCGCCGCCCAGCTGGCGCCGGCGTGCGATGCGCTCAAAGCCGCGTCCGACTGGATGCTGAACGCCAGCGAGGCCGACCGGCTGGCCGGCGCCACGCCGTTTTTGAAGCTCGCCGGTGATGTCACCGGCGGCTGGCTGCTCTGCGTCGGCGCCGTGGCCGCACAGCGCCGCCTCAAAGAGAAGGACGGCGATCAGGCCTATGCCAGCGCCCGCATCGCCATGACCCGCGTCTACGCCGACACGGTCCTGTCCAGCGCGCCGGGCCTGCTGGGCGATATCCAGACCGGCGCCGCCGTATTGTTCGAACCGGGGCTGACGATGCTGGAGAGCGCCTAAATCCCGTACCCGGCCGGATCGGGGTGGGTGCGGCCGTCCACGAGGCGCATCAGCCCCACCACGGTGCGCACCACCAGCCACACAGCGCCGATGAGCCAGATCAGCAGGCCCAGGCCGAGCATCCAGATCGTGGCGAAACCGACAATGGCGATGATGATGCCGTAGATCACGGTGCGGATCTGGAAGTCATAATGATTGCGCAGCCAGGCTGATGCGTTGTCACGGCGCATGAAGGCGATGACCAGTGCGATCAGGGCGGTGATCCCGTTGGACAGGGCGAACAGCAGCAGCACGTAGTTGACCAGGGCCAGGGTCCGGTCGCCGTGCGGGTCGGGGCGGGAGTCAGGCATGGCGTCGCTCATCATCTGTGCTCCTTCGTGGAATTTTGATTGTCTGCCGGTTTGACGGGCTGCTCAAGACCGCCCCGGACGCCAAACATTATCAGGCTTTCATTTGGATTTGCCCCATAGGCTGATAAGAATGTGCAACACACACTCGCCGGCGGCGCGGCCGCTGGACGAAAAAGGGGGTCAGACCATGACCAGTGCGGGAAGTCATCCGGGCGCACGGGCGCCGGTGATTGTGACCATGGCCGACACGGTGCCGATGCGCGAGGTGTCTCAAGTGATCGGGATCGCCCGGGGCTCAGTCGTGCGCGCGCGCTTTTTCGGGCGCGATTTCATCGCCGGGCTGCGCAATCTGGTGGGCGGTGAAGTGACTGAATACACGAAGCTGCTGGCCGAGGCGCGCGAGCAGGCGCTGGGCAGGCTGGTGGCGCACGCCGAGGAAATGGGTGCAGATGCGGTGGTGACCTTTCGTTTCTCCACCTCCTCGGTGATGGAAGGCAGCGCGGAAATTCTGGCGTATGGAACGGCGGTAAAGCTGAAATGATCAATCCAATACGCGCTTTGGGGCGCAAGGCTGTTGGCGAGTTTGGCGAAACCTTGCGCTTCCTGGGCGGCGTGGCGGCGGTGTGGCTGGTGCTGGTGACCTTCGGGTTCGCTGCTTTCCACATTCCCTCGGTCAGCATGGAGCCGGGCCTGCAGGTCGGCGACCGGGTGCTGGTGTCTAAATTCACCTATGGCTATTCGCGCCACTCCCTGCCTTTGGGGCTCGGTTATGCCTTGCCTGAGAGCTGGAGCGGGCGCGTATTCGGCTCCACGCCGCAGCGCGGCCATGTGATCGTGGTGCGCGATCCGGTTCAGAACATCAACATCATCAAGCGCGTGATCGGCGTTCCCGGCGACACGCTCGAGATGCGCAATGGCCGCCTGATCCTCAATGGCGAGATGCTGCACCGTGAGCCCAAGGGCGTGGTGCGCTATCGCGACAGGGCGGGCCTTCTGGTCCAGGCCTCGGTCTATGACGAAGTGCTGCCCGACGGCTCAAGGCACGAGATTTACGAGCGCACCGACACCAGCGATTTCGACAATGTGGGCCCGTTCCGGGTGCCGGCCAACCATCTCTTCCTGATGGGCGATAATCGCGACGCGTCAGCTGACAGCCGTCAGCTGGGCGGTCTGGGCTATGTCCACAATGACCACGTGGTGGGGCGCGCCTTCACCGTGCTGTTCACCTTCGCCTCCTGCCGTGAGGAAGAGGGCCTGCACTGTCCGCCCTGGCGGGTCTGGCGCGGGCTTTAATCGCGCTC
>JAIUMW010000066.1 GCA_022565365.1 Oceanicaulis sp. | reverse complement strand
GCGCTTTCCAGATCGGCCTGGCGCCCGGCGGCGCTCGCCGCCAGACGTTCCAGGCGCGCAGCCTGGGCGCGGGCGTCATCCAGATTGGCGGCGGCGGAGCGGGCGGCCGCCTCGCGCGCCGCCAGCTGGGCGCGCGCCTGCGCCACGGCGCTTTCAAACGGCGCCGGATCAATCCGCGCCAGCAGATCACCGGCTGAAACCGGATCGTTGAAATCGGCGTGGATTTCCAGAATCCGCCCGGTCACCTCGGCGCCGATCTCCACCTCGGTGGCGGCCCGCACCGGGCCGGCCGCCGGAATGATGTCGCGAATATCACCGATCTCGCCCGGCGCGGTGATATAGGCGCCGGGCCGGGCCGGTTCGCCTGCACTATCAAGCCCGCAGCCGGCGGTGAGAGCCAGTGCGAGGCAGAGCGCGATGGGACGCGTTGCAGCATCAATCATGGCTTGTGCCTTACGGCGTATCGTATCCTTCAAGCAGAAGTCCATTTTCCATCGGGCCATCGCCGGTGCGATACTGGGAAACATACCAGTTTGTGCCGACAGGAATATCATGCACTTGCGACAGGCGAGTTAGCCTCGCCTCACCATCATCTTGTACGGCGAATGCAAATGAATCCAGCTCGATCTTTCGCGTTAGGATGACTTCTTCGGCGTGCTTAAGCGTGCCGCATCCGGCATGGCGAATGATATAATCCCCACTATGCTCAAGCAATTCACCCGACTCCATGCGGAATGCCTCCCGAATGGGAATCCGCAACTCGTCGCCTGTGCGCAGCTCGCGCGCGAAAGTTTCCCGATCAGGGGCTTCAGCGAAAATCTGCCTCGCAGATCCGCCGTCAAGCCACGCCTCCTGGAGCAAGATAAGGCCTGCATGCGTCCGGTAGGGAGTCGCGGGCGATTCGCCGAATCTGCCACGAAAAGACATGTCGACCTGAATTCGCTCCGGACCGGAGTCATGTATGACGAGCTGAATGGCGCGCCCTGTTAAGTTTCCTTCCCGACGCTGGAGATATACAAATTCGGACCCGCTCGCAGGCCTCAACTCATCGAGCGAAAATTCGGGGCAGCTTTCTGCCTCAAACGTTGAAGCTATACTGATCAATGCGCTGAAAAGGATAAGCGTTGTCATTGCGGGTCTCCATTGTAGAGTGGGGCCAGGTGAACCTCTCACCTGGCCCCAGTTTATTGTGCCGCGCTAAAGAGATTCGTTCTCTTGGGGAAAGCAACCAGCAGTGCAGCTGTCCCAACACGCCAAAGCGGCGTTCATATCATTCGGGTGCTTGTCCCCGCAGTAACGCGTACATTGGCCCACGCAGCTGCAGTTTCCGATGCTGCAGGCGAGTGCGGCTCCGCCATGGGCGATCACCATCATTACAGCCGCAGCAGCGGCTGCAAAAGCATTTTTCATCTCAAGGCTCCTTCTGTTGCTACCCAAAAGTGCACCTTGCAAGGCATTGCGACGCTATCCGTTCAAAGCGGGGGGGGCAACCAAAAAATGTGTTTCCAAGCAATATTTCCCTTTTAGGGCGCCTCGCCTAGGCGCTCTCCCCCGCCCCTGCCCGATTGACCTTGCGCCCCGCAGCGCGCCAGTGTGCCCGCCGTTGATCACAAGGGGAAATGTTCATGAGCGGGCCGAAAAGCGTTGTCATTACCGGGGCGTCGACCGGGATCGGGTATGCGGCGGCCGATTATCTGGCGGCCAAGGGCTGGCGGGTGTTCGCCGGGGTGCGCAAGGACGCCGACGCCCAGCGCCTGAGCGAGATGCTGGGCGAGGCGGTGACGCCGGTGATGATCGACGTCACCGATATGGAGAGTTGCCGCGCGGCGGGCGAGACCGTGCGCGCGGCGCTGGATGGCGCGGCGCTGTCGGGCCTGGTGAATAATGCCGGGGTGGCGGTGGCGGGACCGCTTCTGCACCTGCCGGTGGAGGAGATGACCACCCAGCTCGACATCAATGTCACCGGCCAGCTGCGCGTCACGCAAGTGTTTGCGCCGCTGCTGGGCGCGGTGCGCGATCATGCCGGGCCCAAGGGGCGGATCGTCAATATCTCGTCCGTAGCGGGCTTCAACGCGGCGCCGCTGGTGACGCCCTATTCGTGCTCGAAATTTGCGCTGGAAGCCTTCACACAGGGCCTGCGCCGGGAGTTGATGCTGTACGGAATCGACGTGGTCGCCATCAATCCCGGCCCCATAGCCACCCCGATCTGGGACAAGGCCGAACAGATGGACCCGGCCCAGTATGAGCACACCGACTTTGCACCGGCGGTGGCGCGCATACTGGCCTATATGCTCAAGCGCGGCCGCGACGGGCTGGAGCCGGAAGTGGTGGCCGAGGCGATTTTCCGGGCCCTGACTGACGCCAAACCGAAGCTCAACACCGTCCTCACGCCCGAACCCTTCACCCAATGGCTGCTGGGCGTACTGCCGGGGCGCATGACCGACAAGATGATCTCCGGACGCCTCGGCCTGACACCCGACAAGCTCAACCCGTAGCGGCGGGGCGCAAGGACAGGCCTGCGAGTATCTCGCAGGCCCAGCGCCCGGCGGTGAGCGCCGTAATGGATGACACGTCCAGAGACGGGTCGAACTCGGTGAGGTCGACGAGCTTCACCTTGGGGTGAGCGGCGATCAGGCGGGCAGCGGTGAAGAAGTCGGGCGCCGGCAGGCCGCCGGGCCGCGCGCCGGGCGCGCCGGGGCATTGGGCGCGGTCGATCACGTCGATGTCGAAATCGGCCGCGATCACGTCACAATGCGCCGCCAGCCGCTCCAACGCTTCGGTCACCACCGCCTCGATGCCGCGCGTGCGCACATCGGCCAGCGTGCGCACGCTGATCCCGGCCTCGCGCGCGGTGTCATGCATGCGCCGCGTATTGGCGAAGGGGGCGAGGCCGATTTGGGCGATGTGCGCGCCGGGCAGACCGTCCTCAAGGAGGGCGCGCACCGGATTGCCGTTCAGAAGCCCGCAATCGGTGTCGCGCAAATCAAAATGCGCATCCAGCGTGATGAGGCCGGTGCGGGCAAGATCGCCCAGCGCATGTACGCCAGGCCGGGTCACTGCGTTATTGCCGCCCAGAAGCATCACCAGCTCATGGCGCGCGGCCAGGGCGGCGGCCGCCTCGCGCACGGGCTCAAACGCGTCCGCCGGGCGCACGCATTTGAGAGGGAGGTCTCCGCCGTCATGGACCGCCAGCGCGGCCAGATCCGTGCCGGTTTCAAGGTCGTAGACGGAGAACCGCTTGAGCGTCTCGCGGATGATCCCCGGCGCCAGATCGCAGCGCCCCGGCGTCAGCGAGCCCTCGGCCAGTGGCGCGCCCAGAAGGGCGGCGCGCGCGTGCGGGTGATCGCCCAGCAAGTCCGCCGCCGAGCGCCAGCTGCGGCATTCCGAAACCGGGTCGGGCGTGGGCATGGGGGTCTCCGGTCGGGCAGGCGGGACGGGGTGGATTCCAAGTTCTTTTTGTAGCAGGATGAAGCTGTATAGACAAGTTGGTCCCCATGTCCCGCACCCTGTTTCACGCCTGCCACGCCGCCACCCTGGACCCGGCCCGCCCCGGCGTCTGGGGCGCGATCGAGCATGCCTGCGTGCTGGCCGAAAACGGCCGCATCGTCTGGATCGGATCCGAAGCGGATCTGCCCGCGGACCGGGCCGACGGCGCCGCGCGGATGGACCTGAACGGGCGCTGGATCACGCCGGCGCTGGTCGATTGCCACACCCATCTGGTCTTCGCCGGCGATCGCTCGGGGGAGTTTGAACAGCGCCTGTCCGGCGTCAGCTATGAAGCCATCGCCCGGGCGGGCGGCGGCATCAACGCCACGGTCGCCGCCACACGCGCCGCCAGCCTGGAGACTCTGGTGGAGATGGCTGAGGCGCGAATCCGCCTTCTGATGCGCTCCGGCGTGGGCACGGTGGAGATCAAGTCGGGCTATGGCCTGGACCTCGACACCGAGCGCGCCATGCTGCTGGCCGCGGGCGAGGCGGCGCGGCGCGCCGGGGTCCGCTTGCGCCGGACCTTCCTGGGCCTGCACGCCCTGCCGCCCGAATACGCGGACCGCCGCGCCGATTATGTGCGCCTGATGGCCGATGAGGTGCTGCCCGCCCTCCATGGCGAAGGTCTGGTCAATGCCGTGGATGCGTTTTGCGAGACCATCGGCTTCACGCGGCAAGAAACCAACATCATGCTGGAGGCCGCCATCGCGCTGGGCCTGCCGGTCCGTCTGCATGCAGAACAATTGTCCGATCAGGGCGGCGCGGCGCTGGCCGCGGGCCACCGCGCGCTGTCGGCGGATCATCTGGAGCACCTCTCCGAGTCTGGCGCCCGCGCCATGGCGGAGGCCGGGACGGTGGCGGTGCTGCTGCCCGGCGCCTTCTATGCGCTGAAGGAAACGAAGTTGCCGCCAATGGATGTGTTGCGGGATCTGAACATCCCCATCGCCATCGCCACCGATCTCAATCCGGGCTCCTCGCCTCTGGTGTCGGCGCCGCTGGCCATGAACATGGCCTGCACCTTGTTCGGCCTGACCCCGGCGGACGCGCTGGCGGGCATGACCCGTCACGGCGCCAAAGCCATGGGCGTGGAGGGTGAGACGGGCATGCTGCGCGCGGGCCTCGCCGCCGATATCGCTGTGTGGGACGTGCCGGCGCCCGCCGCCATCGCCTATTGGATCGGCCTTCCGGGTCCGCAGCGCTTGATCCTCGCGGGCGAGGAGGTTCAGCCATGAAGGCCTCGATCCCGCTCTATCAACAGGTCAAGCAACACGTGCTCGACCTCATCGCGACGGGCGGGCTGAAGCCGGGTGAGCGCGCGCCGTCGGAGTCCGAGCTGGTGCGCGCGCTGGGCGTGGCGCGCATGACCGCCAATCGCGCCCTCAACGAGCTGCGCGATGAGGGCGTGATCACCCGCCGCGCCGGGTCGGGCAGCTATGTCGCCCCGCCGCGCGCGGCCGGCGCCCTCCTGGCTCTGCGTGATATCGCGCAGGAGCTGGCGGGCGGGTCCGCGCCCCATGTGATGGAGGTGATCAGCCATGCCGCCATCAACGCCAGCCCCCGCGCCGCCGCCCTGTTCGACGCCGAACCGGGCCTTGATCTGGTGCGCGTGGTGATCCGGCATTCGCGCGGTGAGGAGCCCTTGCTGATCGAGGACCGGCTGATCGATCCGGCTGTGGCGCCCGGCGCCGCCGGGGCCGATTTCTCGCGCGTCACCACCTATGCCTTTCTGACCCGCGCCGCGCCCTTACAGGATATCGAGCACACCGTGCGCGCCATCAATGCCGGCCCGGCGCTGGCGCGCCAGCTGGCGCTGCCCGCCGGGGCGGCCTGTCTTGAGATTCGCCGGCGCACCTGGTCGGCCGGGCGCATCGCGTCCGCCGCGCGCCTGACCTATGCGGGCGAGCGCTATGAACTGACCGGCCACCCCGCCCGCCCGCTGGAGGAAGATCTGTCATGACCCGCGCCAATATCCGCGTCATCCGCCCGCGTACCGGGCCGGAGCGCACCGCGAAAACCTGGGCTGCTGAGGCGGCGATCCGTATGCTGAT
This sequence comes from Oceanicaulis sp., assembly GCA_022565365.1. Taxonomy (GTDB): domain Bacteria; phylum Pseudomonadota; class Alphaproteobacteria; order Caulobacterales; family Maricaulaceae; genus Oceanicaulis. The sequence continues at coordinate 7,527 of JAIUMW010000066.1, read as the reverse complement.
GAATAATCTGCATCCGGACGTGGCCGAGCGCCCCGAGGACCTGGTCGTCTATGGCGGCATCGGCAAGGCGGCGCGCGACTGGGCGTCCTACGACGCCATTGTCGCCGCGCTGGAGCGGCTGGAGCCGGATGAGACGCTGCTGGTCCAGTCGGGCAAGCCGGTGGGCGTGGTGCGCACCCATGAAGACGCGCCGCGCGTGCTGATCGCCAATTCCAATCTGGTGCCGCGCTGGGCAACCTGGGAGCATTTCCGCGAGCTCGACCGCAAAGGGCTCATGATGTACGGCCAGATGACCGCAGGCTCGTGGATCTATATCGGCTCGCAGGGGATTGTTCAGGGTACGTACGAAACCTTCGCCGAGGCCGGGCGCCAGCATTATGGCGGCGATCTGACCGGCCGCTGGATCCTGACGGCGGGGCTTGGCGGGATGGGCGGCGCGCAGCCGCTGGCCGCCGTGATGGCGGGCGCCTCCTGCCTGGCCGTGGAGTGCGACCCCGAACGCATCGCCTTCCGCCTGCGCACCCGCTATGTGGACGAGGCGGCGGAGAATCTCGATGACGCGCTTGAGCGCATCGCAAGCTGGACGGCGAAGGGCGAGGCCAAGTCTGTCGCCGTCGAGGGCAATGCCGCTGACATCTTCCCCGAACTGGTAAAGCGCGGCGCGCGGCCTGATCTGGTCACCGACCAGACCTCGGCCCATGACCCGGTCAACGGATATCTCCCTTCAGGCTGGAGCCTTGCGCGCTGGCGCGAGACGGCGGAGAGCGATCCTGACGCGGTGGCGGACGCAGCCCGCGCCTCCATGCGCACCCAGGTCGAAGCCATGGCGACGTTTGCAAAGGCGGGCATTCCCACCGTCGATTACGGCAATAATATCCGCCAGATGGCCCATGATGCGGGCTTCGCCGACGCGTTCTGCTTCCCCGGCTTTGTGCCCGCCTATATCCGCCCGCTCTTCTGCCGCGGCGTCGGCCCGTTCCGCTGGGCGGCGCTGTCGGGCGACCCGGGGGATATCGCCGCGACCGACGCGAAGGTGAAAGAGCTGATCCCCGATGACCGGCGCCTGCACCAATGGCTCGACATGGCCGCGACACGCATCGCATTTCAGGGCCTGCCCGCGCGTATCTGCTGGGTGGGGCTGGGAGAGCGTCACCGCCTGGGCCTCGCCTTCAACGAGATGGTGGCCTCGGGCGAGCTGAAAGCCCCCGTCGTGATCGGCCGCGACCATCTGGATTCAGGATCGGTGGCCAGCCCGAACCGCGAAACCGAGGCGATGATGGACGGCTCTGACGCCGTGTCCGACTGGCCGCTCCTGAATGCGCTGGTCAACACCGCCTCGGGCGCCAGCTGGGTCTCCATCCATCATGGCGGCGGCGTCGGCATGGGCTATTCCCAGCATGCCGGCATGGTGATCGTCGCCGACGGCACGCCCGAAGCCGCGCGCCGGCTCGAACGCGTTTTGTGGAATGATCCGGCCACCGGCGTCATGCGCCACGCCGATGCGGGCTATGAAATCGCGAAGGCCTGCGCCCGCGAACAGGGCCTGGATCTGCCCATGATGGAGCCGCGCTAATGGCCGCCACACCCGTCACTCTCACACCCGGCGCCGTGACGCTGGACGGCTTGCGGGCCATCCATGGCGGCGCGGCGTTCAAGCTCGATGCCTCCGCCTGGCCCGGCGTGGAGGCCGCGGCGGCCAGCGTGCGCCGCATCGTCGAGAGCGGGCGCACGGTCTATGGCGTCAATACCGGCTTCGGCCTGCTGGCCCAGACCCGCATCGGCGACGACAAGCTGGAAACGCTGCAGCGCAACCTCATCCTGTCCCACGCCTGCGGCGTCGGCCCGGATCTGGAGCGCCCCGTGGTGCGCCTGATGATCGCGCTGAAAGCCGTCTCCCTCGCGCGCGGCCACTCGGGCGTCAGGCGGGACGTGATCGAGCGCCTGATGGACTTCGCACGGCAAGATTGCCTGCCGGTGATCCCGGCGCAGGGCTCGGTGGGCGCGTCGGGCGATCTGGCGCCGCTGGCCCATCTCGCTTGCGTACTCATCGGCGAAGGCGAGGCGCTGTTCGACGGCGCGCGTCTTTCCGGCGGAGAGGCGCTGACCCGCGCCGGACTTCAACCGCTGGTGCTGGGCGCCAAGGAAGGCCTCGCCCTCATCAACGGCACCGAGGCGAGCACCGCGCTGGCGCTCGACGCCCTGTTCACGGCAGAGCGCGTCATGGGCGCGGGCTTGGGCGCCGGCGCCCTGTCGGGGGAGGCGCTGATGGGCTCCCACGCGCCGTTCGAGGCGCGCCTGCACACGGTGCGCGGCCAGCCGGGGCAGATCAATGTGGCGGGCCGCCTGCGCGCGCTGCTGGACGGTGGTGAGGTCAAGTCCGCCCACGCCGCCTGCGACCGGGTGCAGGACCCGTATTCTTTCCGCTGCCAGCCCCAGGTGATGGGCGCGGCGCTGGATCTGCTGACCCAGAGCGCGCGCACGCTGGTCATCGAGGCCAATGGCGTGAATGACAACCCGGTGATCTTTCCCGATACGGACGAAGCCATTTCGGGCGGCAATTTCCACGCCGAACCCGTGGCCTTCGCCGCTGATCAGATCACCATGGCCCTGTGCGAGATCGGCTCGCTGAGCGAGCGGCGCACCGCCGTGCTGGTGGACCCCAAGATGAGCGGCCTGCCCGCGTTTCTGGTGGAGGATGGCGGCCTCAATTCCGGTTTCATGATCGCCCAGGTGACTGCTGCGGCCCTGGTCGCGGAGAACCGCTCGCTGGCCTTCCCGGCAAGAGTCGATTCAGTGCCCACCTCGGCCAATCAGGAAGACCATGTCTCCATGGCCACCGGCGCTGCCCGCAAGGCGGGACAGGTGGCGCGCAACGCCGCCTCCATCATCGCGATTGAATTGCTTTGCGCTGCGCAGGGACTGGATTTCCGCCGTCCCCTCAAAGCCAGCGATATGCTGGAATCCCTCCACGCCGCCATCCGTGTACGGGCGGCGCATCTGGATGTGGACCGCTATATGGCGACGGATCTGGCTGCGCTGACGGAGGCGGTTCTGGATGGTGGATTGGGCGAGGCGGCTGAGCTGGCGCTTTAGGGCGCGGGGCCTTCCCCCTCACCCCACCCTCTCCCCCATGGTCATGGGGGAGAGGAGGCTGGAACGGAGCGTTTCTTCCGGGAAAGCCATCGTCTGACTTCACAGATAGAATCGCAAAGCCAGAAGCCCCCTCTCCCCCATTTATGGGGGAGAGGATAAAGGTGAGGGGGAGCGGCAGAACGCTCATCCTCAAACTTGGCAGATGCGTCATCCCCTTCGGCCCTGCCTGACCCCCTTTTCAAACAAGAAAAACCCCGCCGGGAGAACCGGCGGGGCTCCTCGTTCCGAAGGACTATGCGAACCCTAGTCGCGGGCGATCAGGGTGAAGGTCACCGGGTCGCCGGCGGCGTTTTCGCCGTCCCAGCTGTCGCCCACCGACATGCCGTCCATCAGGGGCTGGCAGTTATCATCGCCCGTCGCGCTGGAGACGCAGAACTCGCCGTCCTCATTGATCGTCCACGTGCCGCCCGAGCCCATGCTGGTGGTGTAGCTGCCGTCGGCCTCGAAGAAGACGATATAGGTCACGCTGCCGGTATCGACCTGCAGGGCGTTTTCGGTGAGCGCGTCCACAGCCGGATTGGCGGCGGAAAGCATGACAGAGGCAAGAAGGGTCGAGAGCATGGTGAAATCTCCTCAATGGTCCGCGCGGCGCGTCATGCGCCGCTGCGCGCGCCATGGTTAACAAATTCTGGCCGCGCGGGGAATGGGGGGATCAATCGAGCCGCGCCCTGAGCGCCGCCCCTGCGCCCAGCGGGGCCAGGACGCCTGCGATCAGGCTGGCCGCCAGCGCCAGCATCAGATTGGGTCCGGCAAGCCCCGTGCCGTCCATGGCGGCGCGCGCAGCGCCGGCGGCGCCCACCAGAAGCGGCGCCTGAAGCGGCGCGGCGATAAGGGCGATCAGGAGACCGGCGCGCCTCAGCCCCGCCGCCAGCGCCCCGGCGAAGGCGGCGATGAACACCAGCCCCGGCGCGGCCAGCGCAATCCCGGCGGCCAGCACCAGCGAGGCTTCCAGCGTCAGTCCGTAGGCGAGCCCGCCCAGCCCCGCCAGTAGCGGCGCGGGCCAGAACACCGCGATCGTAAAGGCCAGCGCCTTGATCAGGGCGGCCATGGAGAGGCTCAGGCCCGACAGGGCGTACAGCTCCAGCGTGCCGTCCCCGGCGTCATCGCCGAACAGGCGCTCGGCTCCCTGAAGGCTTGCCAGCAGGGCGGCAAACGTGATCACGCCCGGCCCCGCCGCGGCCAGCGTCGCGGTGTCGGGGCCGATGGCCAGCGGCGCCAGCGCCAGGGCGGCCAGGTTGAACGCGGCGGGTCCGGCCGGGCCACCGCCGCCGGCGAAGGCCAGGCGCAGCTCGCGGGCAAACAGGGCCCGGGCGCTCATGCCGCCGCCTCCAGCCCGAGATCCAGCCGCTCCACGTCCGGCCAGCCCAGATCGGCGTGGGTGGCCGCCGCCACAATGCCACCGCGCGCGCGATGAGCTGCGACCAGGCGCGCCAGCCGCTCGCGGCCGGCTGCGTCCAAAGGGGCGGCCGGTTCATCCATCAGCCACACCGCCCGGCCCGACAGGGCCAGGCGCGCCAGACAAGCGCGCCGCTTCTGCCCGGCCGACAACTCTCCGCAGGGCCGCCGCGCGAGATGGCCCAGAGCCATGGCGCGCGAGGCGGCTTCGATCTCGGCTGACCCAGCGCCCGACAGCGCCGCCCAGAAGCTCAGCATCTCGCCGACCCGCTCGCCCGGTTTCAGCCCTTCGCTGTGACCCAGCCAGCCTGCGGGGCCGGGCTCCAGCGCCACCTCGCCGCTGACCGGCCGGAGCAGCCCGGCCAGCGCACGCAGCAGCGTGGTCTTGCCCGCGCCATTGGGCCCGGTCAGCACCAGCGCCTGACCGGAGGCGAGCGACAGGGACAGATCGCGCACCAGCACTTTCCCGCCACGCGCCAGGCGCAGGCGGCGCGTCTTCAGACGCGCGGGGGGCAAGGGCGGGGGCGAAACGGCGGTGTCCATGGCGCGCAGGCATAGCCCGGCGCTGTCGGCCCTGTCCAACGCCTTGGCGGCGCGCTCCATTGCGGCGGGCGCGCTGGGGCGCTACAAGGCGCGCAAACCTTCACTCTTGCTGCGCTGCGGCACATCGCCCTCCAGGCGCAGCGTGTGTTTTGCCGGGCCGGCGCGCGGCCCCCCGACCCCGAGGATGAATCATGGCTTCAATGGACAGTTTCAAATGCCGCCGCGAGATGAAAATCGCGGGCAAGACCTACACCTATTTCGACCTGAAACAGGCCGAAGCCAATGGCCTCGAGGGCGTGTCGAAACTGCCCTATACGCTGAAAGTCCTTCTGGAGAACCTGTTGCGCTTTGAAGACGGGCGCACGGTGACCAGGGCCGATATCGAGGCGCTGGCCGCCTGGGTGAAGACCGGCAAATCCAGCCATGAAATCCAGTACCGCCCTGCGCGCGTGCTGATGCAGGACTTCACCGGCGTGCCGGCGGTGGTGGACCTGGCCGCCATGCGCGACGCCACCACGGCGCTGGGCGGCGACCCGAAAAGCGTCAACCCGCTGGTGCCGGTCGATCTGGTCATCGACCACTCGGTGATGGTGGACTATTTCGGCGGCGCCGACAGCTTCGAGCGCAATGTGGCGCGCGAGTACGAGCGCAATGGCGAGCGCTACAAATTCCTCAAATGGGGCGCCGGCGCGTTTGACAATTTCCGCGTCGTGCCGCCGGGCACGGGCATCTGCCACCAGGTGAATCTGGAGTATCTCGCCCAGACGGTCTGGACCAAGGATGAGGACGGCGCCACCTACGCCTTCCCCGACACGCTGGTGGGCACAGACAGCCACACCACCATGATCAATGGCCTGGCGGTGCTGGGCTGGGGCGTGGGCGGCATCGAGGCGGAAGCGGCCATGCTCGGCCAGCCGGTCTCCATGCTGATCCCCGAAGTGGTCGGCTTTAAAATGACCGGCAAGCTGCCCGAAGGCGCCACGGCCACCGACCTGGTGCTCACCGTCACCCAGATGCTGCGCAAGAAGGGCGTGGTCGGCAAGTTCGTGGAATTCTTCGGCGCAGGGCTTGATTCCCTGTCGCTGGAGGATGCGGCCACCATCGACAACATGGCGCCCGAATACGGCGCGACCTGCGGCTTCTTCCCCGTGGACAACGAGACGCTGGCCTATCTCAAGGCCACCGGCCGCGAAGAGTCCCGTGTGGCGCTGGTGGAAGCCTATTCCAAGGCGCAAGGCATGTTCCGCCCCGAGCGCAAGGACGAGCCGGTCTATACCGACACGCTGGAGCTCGATCTGGGCTCGGTCGTGCCCTCGCTGGCCGGTCCCAAGCGGCCCCAGGACCGGGTCGCACTCACCGATGCAGCCGATGCCTTCGCCTCGGCGCTGGGCGGTGAGTTCGGCAAGGCTGATGACGGCGCCCGCCGCGTCAAGGTCGACGGCGCTGACTACTCCATCGGCCATGGGGATGTCGTGATCGCCGCGATCACCTCATGCACCAACACCTCCAACCCGTCGGTGATGCTGGGCGCAGGCCTGGTGGCGCGCAATGCGCTCAAGCGGGGCCTTAGCGTGCGCCCCTGGGTGAAGACCTCGCTGGCGCCGGGCTCCCAGGTGGTGACCGATTATCTCGCCCGCGCCGGGCTGCAGGACGATCTCGACGCCATGGGCTTCAATCTGGTGGGCTATGGCTGCACCACCTGTATCGGCAACTCGGGCCCGCTGCCCGAGCCGATCTCGAAAGCCATCAAGGACGGCGATCTGGTCGCCGCCTCGGTGCTGTCGGGCAATCGCAATTTCGAAGGCCGGGTGAGCCCGGACGTGCGCGCCAATTATCTGGCGAGCCCGCCTCTGGTGGTCGCCTACGCCATCGCCGGCACGATGAATATCAACCTCACCGAAGACCCCATCGGCTATGACGACAATAACGAGCCGGTCTATCTCAAAGACATCTGGCCGAGCTCGGCGGAAATCGCCGAAACGGTGCGCCAGGCCGTGACGCCGGACATGTTCGCCAGCCGTTATGCCGACGTGTTCAAGGGCGACGCCATGTGGCAGTCCATCGAGACCGCCGCCGGCCTCACCTATAACTGGCCGGACAGCACCTATGTCGCCAACCCGCCCTTCTTCGAGGGCATGTCCACCGAGGTGGCCGCGCCGGGTGATGTCAAGGACGCGCGCATTCTCGGCTTGTTCGGCGATTCCATCACCACTGACCACATCTCGCCGGCCGGCTCGATCAAGGCGTCCAGCCCCGCCGGGCGCTGGCTGCAGGACAATGATGTGGAGCCGCTGGAGTTCAACTCCTACGGCGCGCGCCGCGGCCATCATGATGTGATGATGCGCGGCACCTTCGCCAATATCCGCATCAAGAACCAGATGGTGCCCGGCGTCGAAGGCGGGGTGACGATCCATCACCCGTCCGGCGAGGAAATGC
>JAIUMW010000065.1 GCA_022565365.1 Oceanicaulis sp. | reverse complement strand
GGCCCCCCCCGCGGCCGCCCCCCCCCCCCCCCCCCCCCCTTTGCGCCGCGCCCCCCCCCCCCCCCCCCCCCCCCCCCGGGCGGGGCGGGCCCCGGCGCCGCGGCGATGCGCCAGCGGGTCAGCCCCGCGCTGGTTGCGTTGGCATCATGAGAGGCCAGCGCCAGCACGCAGCTTCCGGAAGCCGCTGCGCGCGCCTGCAACCGCCGCGAGGCGGTCAGGTCATAGGCGCGCTGGGCGCCCGCCTCGCCGAAGACCAGCGCCCCGGCATTGAGCGCCTCCTCCATCGCCCACAGCGCATCCGCCCCGGCACGTGCGCGCACCAGCAAAAGCCGCGCAGGGTCCAGCCCGCACGCGGCCAGCCCGTCAGGGCACGGCGCGCCGAAATCGAGCCTTGGATCGCCCGCCCCGCGCACCCAGACCACCAGCCGGTCATCGGGCAGGCCCGCCAGCCAGCGCACCGCGAAGGCATAGGCCGCCGGCGCGTCGAAATAGCTTTCCGGGCGGATGTCATGCAGGCCTGCGCGTCCCCGGAACGCCGCCAGGGCATCCGCTGCGCCGGACGGTGCCGCCGCGCGCGGCGACAGGCGCGCCCGCGCCGCCACGCTGCGCCCGCCCGCCGCCTCCAGCGCCGCGATCCGCGCGCGCAGCGCCGCCAGACGCGCCGGGCGTGCGACGCAATCCATCTGTGCGGCGCCCGCCTGCGGCGCGCCGTCGTGACCGGCTCTGCTCATGTCCTGCACTCTGCCGCCAGGCCCGGCCAGCCGCCGGGTTTCTGTCATGTTCTATTTTTGTTCTTCAGCAGGACGGAGTCAAGAACGCGCCCTCAGCGGCGGGGGAAGCCGCAGGGCTGTTCTTAAGGCGGCATCTGTCAGAGAAGCCCTACTCCGCCTCGCGCAGGAGCACCATGTCATAGGTGAAGCGTTCGCCCGGATGGACGCTGTCGGACAGGGCGATGATGCGCCCGCCCTTGTCGTAATAGCGCCGCCGGGTGCGCAGGGCGGCCTCGCCGGCTTCGGCGTTGAGCGGTTCGGCTTCGCGCTCGGTCAGGGCGCCGGCGCTGATCGACTGCTCGATGCGCGCGGTGGGCACGCCGCGCTCGCGCGCGATCCAGTCGGTCACCGATCCACCCATCTCCACAATCGTCTCCACAGGCGGGGCGATATCGGCGCGGATATAGACATCGGTCAGCGCAATCGGGGTTTCGCCCGGCCGTCCACGCACGCCGAAGACGTGGAAGAACTCGCCCCCCGCCGCCACGCCGAAGGCGCGCGCCACCGCCCCGTCCAGCGGGCCGGTGCGGGTGGATCTGGGCAACAGCTTGGCGTCGCGCGCGTACTGCATCAGATCATCCACCCCGCCCAGGCGCTGGGTGAAGTGATCATGGGTCTGATTGGCCACCACCACGGTGCCGGCCCCGCGCCGCCGGGCGATCAGCCCGCTCTCGGCCAGCAGGCGCAGCGCCTCGCGCACGGTGTGGCGCGATACGCCATAGGTCTCGCACAAGGCGTGTTCGGTGGGCAGAAGCTCGCCAATGGCGGGGTCGCCGCCCGCGATTCGCGCCCTCAGCGCCTCGGCCAGCGCCATGTAACGCGGCGCGCCTGAAGCATTATCCAGCATAACGGTCATAACGACCTCCGAATGTCTGTCCATGCGCTCTCTAGCATAGCGCGGTGATCAGGGTGAGCGATCTGTATCAGGGCGCCTGCGCGCGCCTCCAGAGCGAGGCCGCGCAGATCGGCCGCGCCGTACTCTGTCACCACGATATCTATATCGGCCCGGCTCAAGCTCACGGCCGGCGCAGTCAGGCGCGGCGTGATGCGCGCCAGCGTTCCGCCCTTGGCGGTCGAGGCCAGCGCCACAATGGCCTTGCCGCCGGGACTGGCCTGGGCGCCGCGCAGGAAATCGGCCAGCCCGCCGCCGCCGGACACCAGGCGCCCGCCGACAAACTCGGCATTGGCCTGACCGAACAAATCCACCTCGATCACCGAGTTGATGGCGGTGAAACGCGCGAGCCCCGCCAGCACGGCGCCGCCATGGGTGCCGCTGACCGGCGTCATGGTCAGGCGCGGATCATCTTTCAGACGATCCGCCAGCGCGCGCGAGCCCAGCACCGCCCCGGTGCGGATCGCCGCGACGGCGTCCCCGTCGATGATGTCCAGCAAGGGATCCGACACCATGCCCGAATGGATGGTCAGCCCCTTATGGCCTTTCAGCGCCGGCAGTACCGCCAGCTGCACCTTGCCCAGGCCGAACTGAACCGCCGCACGATCCTCCACCAGGTCCGCGATATGGCGCGCAATGTGTGAGAAGGCCTCTGGCAGATCGCCCGCCTCATACCCCCGCGGCTCGCTCTCCACCTCGCACACGGCGGCAAAGGCGCTGATGGGGATGGACGGCGCGCCCGGCATCACGGGCAGGGCCGGATTGATCTGGGCGATGCGCACCGGCGCGCGCGCCCAGATGGCCGGGGTGAAATCGCAGCTGAGAGACAGCGAGCAGTCGCCGTTCGCATCAGGCGGCGCGACCTGAAGGATCGCGGCGTCCACCGCGCAGGTCTCAAGCCAGCGCCAGGCTTTGGTGTAGGTCAGGGGCAGAAAGGTTGTGCGCCTCGCCTCAAACCCGGCGCGCAGCTGCGGCGCCAAAAAGATCGTCTCGAACCGGGCGGTGTCGTGCAGAGCGCTCCAGTCGGTGCGGTTCACGCCGGGGATCCACACGCCGAAGAATGTCAGCCCGCGCGCCGTCTCGGGATCGCGCGCAAACACGTCGGCCAGCACGTAAGGCTCCGCCGCCACGCCGGGCACATAGACCCGCGCCGCGCCGGGCAGGCGGGCGCGCAGACGCGCCACAAGCGCATCGGGCGAGAGCACGGGCGGGCGCGCTGTCATGTGTATCCCCCCAGCTTGACGCGCGGGCTTCACGCCGCGCGCTGGCCCATGCTACTAGCAGATTATGTCCGGACAAAGCGACACACTCACCCTGACCCGGCGCCTGGCCGCGCGCCTCGCCCGCCCTGTGGATGCGAGGGTTCGCGCGCGTGCAGCGTTGCATGTGCTGGACTGGGCGGGCTGCGCGCTGGCGGGCGCGCCGAGCCCTGCGGGCCGGGCGATGGCGGCGGCTCTGGCGGGCGAAGGCGCCGGCAAATGCTCGTTCGCCGGGGCGGGACGCAGCGCCTCGCCGCTGGCCGCCGCGATGCTCAATGGCGCGCTGGGCAATGTTCTGGAGATGGATGATGTGGACAAGCGCGCCATCCTCCATCCCGGCCCCAGCGTCATACCCGCCGCCCTGGCCGCCTGCGAATCAGCGGGCGCGGACGCAGGCGCCTTCCTCGACGCCGTGGTGCGCGGCTACGAAGCCGTGATCGCGCTCGGCCGGGCCGTGGGGCCGGGCCATTACGCCTTCTGGCACAATACCGGCACATGCGGACCCTTCGGCGCGGCGGCGGCGGCGGCCAGCGTTTTCGGCCTTGACGAGCTGCGCACTGCCCACGCGCTGGGCCTGGCCGCCACACAGGCGTCGGGCTTCTGGCAGACCCGGCACGAGCCCGCCTCCATGGCCAAGCAGCTACACACGGCGCGCGCCGCCCATGCCGGGCTGTCCGCCGCCCAGCTGTCGGCGCAGGGGTTTGACGGACCGCTGGCGATCCTGGAGGGGCCGCAAGGCTTCTTCGCCGCCACCTGCCCCGGCGCCGATCCGGAAGCCGTGCTGGCCGATCATGGCGTGCACTGGCTAATCGAACAGGTCAGCTTCAAGCCCTGGCCCGCCTGCCGCCACGCCCACGCCGCCATCGACGCCGCGCTGGCCGCACGCGCCGCCGGGATCACGGCAGGCGAGATCGAGGCGGCGGAGATCACCACCTATGCCGACGCCATCACATTCTGCGACCGGCCCTGGCCCGCCAGCGTGATCGAGGCGAAATTCTCGCTCCAGCACGCCCTCGCCATCACCCTGATGCGCGGCGAGCCGCAATTGTCAGATTTCGACCCCGAGGCCTTCAACGACGCCGCCGTACGCGCCTTCGCTGGCCGCGTGACTGTGCGTGCGGGCGAGCCCTATGCCAGCGCCTATCCGGCCCGCTATGGCGCCGGGCTCAGCCTGACGCTGACCAACGGCGACGTGCGCACATTCGATCAGCCCGACGCGCTGGGCGATCCGGAAAACCCGCTCCCTCCCGAACGGCTGGCCGCCAAGGCGCGCCGCCTCGCCATCCATGGCGGGCATGACGCGACTTCCGCCGATGATCTCGTCAAAGCCGCGCTGGCGCTGTCTGACGGCGGATCGCTGGCGGCGTTCAGCGCGGCGCTGGGGCGCCGGGCCACCGCAGGAGCCCCTTCATGAGCGCGCCCGACGCCTTCGCCCGCCATGTGCTGGGGCTGGACTGGGGCGCCGTCCCGGCGCCGGCGCAGGCTGCGGCGCAGGCCTTCCTGCTCGACACCCTGGCCGTGGGCATGGCCGGGCGCCGGGCCTGGCTCGCCGATGAGGTCTTGAGCGTAGCGCGCAGCTGGGGATCGGCGGACGAGTCTATTCCGGCGGCCCATGTGCTGGGCGGCGGACCGCGCCTGCCCGCGCCGTCAGCGGCCTTCGTCAACGGCTTCCAGATCCACTGCCAGGAATATGACTGCGTGCATGAACCCGCCGTGGTCCACCCCATGGCGGTGATCGGCGCAGCATTGCTGGCCGAGGCCGAGGCGCGTCCCGGGGCCGGCGCAGACTTCCTGGCGGCGCTGACCGGCGCGGTGGATGTCGCCGCAGGCCTCGGCGTGGCGGCGCTGAGCCCGATCCGGTTTTTCCGGCCCGCCACAGCCGGTCTGTTCGGGGCGACGCTGGGCGTGGCCCGCCTGAGCGGGGCGAGCCTGGACCAGACGCTGGACGCGCTGGGCTATGCGCTGGCCCAGGCCGCGGGCACCATGCAGGCCCATGTGGAGGGCAAACCGGCCCTGCCCCTTCAGATCGCCGGCGCCGCGCGCGCCGCGCTGGTGGCCAATGATCTGGCCGCCGCCGGCATACCCGGCCCCCATGACGTGTTCGAGGGGCCGTTCGGCTATCTCTCCCTGTTTGAAGGGCGCGCCGATCTCGCCCCGGGGATCGCCTCGCTGGGGCAGACCTTCCGCATCGCAGAGGTATCCTACAAACCCTTCCCCACCGGCCGCGCGGCCCAGGGCGGCAGCGTCCTCATGCAGCGCCTGCGCGAGAGCGGGGTTGAGGCGCGCGACATCCGCTCCATCCGCCTCATCGCCCCGCCCCTGATCGAGCGCCTGGTGGGCCGCCCGGCCCGTGGGGACATGCAGGTCAATTATGCCCGGTTGTGCTTTGGCTATTGCGGCGCGCTGGCGCTGCGCACCGGGCAAGTCAGGCTCGACGGCTTCCCGCCTGAGGCCTTGCGCGATCCCGACACGCTGGCGCTCGCCGCGCGCATCCAGGTGGAGCGCGACGGGTCGGACAATCCCGCCGCCTTCACGCCCCAGACGCTGGAAGTGCGCCTGACAAACGGCGAGGCGCGCACGCTCTCCCTCGATGCGCTGTACGGTTCGCCCCCCGATCCCATGCACCCTGACCATATCGCCGCCAAGCGTGCCGAATGCCGCGCCTTTGGTCTGGGCGCGCCGCAGCCCGATCTCGACGCAGCCTTGCAGGCGGCTGTCGCCGGCCTGCCGGGCGCGGCCTCCACCGATACGCTTGTCCGCCTGGTAGGCGGCCAATCCATTTGACCCGCATGACTTTGTGAAAGGGGCGCAGCCATGAGCGCAGCCAATGCAGACGGACACAGCAGCTATTTCGACGCCGCGGACTGGGGCGCGGTGCAGCGCCAGCACCCGATTGGCGCAGACTTCGTCAAATTCGCCACCACGATAAGCCGCGACGAGCTGTTCGCGCGCCAGAACGCGCTGTTCCTGAGATCGGTGGATCGCGCCTGGAAGACACCGTTCTACCGCAAGCTCTGGGGCGATGCGGGCGTTGAGCCGGGCGATATCACCGGGCTGGAGATGATCGCCAGCCTGCCAAGCTTTGACAAATCCGACATCATGGACTCGATTGCGCGCAAACCCCCGTTTGGCGATTTCGACGGACGCGACAGCCACCCCGAAGGCGTGCCCAACGTGGTCATGCACACCACGTCGGGCACCACCGGCACGCCCCAGGTGCTGCTGTTCGGCGCCAAGTCGCGCGAGGTGCAGAACCTGTTGCTGGCGCGCATGTACCGGTTTCAGGGGCTCAAGGCCGAGGACGTGGTCCACTCGGTGTACGGCCACGGCATGATCAATGGTGGCCACTATGTGCGCGAGGCGGTGATCCACTGGACCAGCGCCATCTTCATGTCTGCGGGCACGGGGGTGGAGACCCGCTCAGCGCGCCAGGTGGAGCTGATGCGCGATTTCGGCGCCACGGTGATCGTGGGCTTCGCCGACTACATCAAGAAGCTCGCCCGCGTCGCAGACGAGATGGGCATCGACCCGGTGCGCGATCTCAATATCCGCATGATTTCCGGCCATCTGGGCCGCGAGGACCGCGACTCCCTGTCCAAGGCCTGGGGCGGCGCCGAATGCTTTGACTGGTATGGCGTGGGCGATACCGGGATCATAGCCGGCGAAGGCCCGGACCGGGCCGGCCTCGATGTGATGGAGGACGCCCAGTATCTCGAAGTCGCCGACATCGAGACCGGCAAACCCGTCGCCGACGGAGAGCAGGGCGATATGATCTGCACGTGTCTCTACAAGGACGACGTCTATCCGATCATCCGCTTCAACACCCATGACGTGACGCGTTTCCATACCGACAAGAGCCCGCTGGGGCTGGCCTTCCGGCGCATAGAAGGGTTCCTCGGCCGGTCGGACAACATGGTGAAAATCCGCGGCATCAATATCTTCCCGCAGGCCATGGGGCCGCTGCTGGAAGAGCACGCCGCCTTCGCCGGGGACTTCATCTGCAAGGCGGTGCGCGACGCCTCGGGACGCGACGAGTTCATCGTGATGGCCGAAGTGCGCGAGCCGGGCGAGGCGCTGCGCGCCGAGTTCGCCGACCTCCTCAAGCGCAAGCTTGGCATTGACGTCGGCGTGGAGCTTGCCAAACCAGGCGAATTGGCGAACCTCACCCAGACTGAAGTGCGCCAGAAACCCATCCGCCTCATCGACGAACGCTTCTGATGAAAACCAACAGCGCCGATCTGCCGCTCAAAGCCTCGCAACGCACCTGGGCGGCCCAGGCGGCGGCGTTCGCGCTGGGCCGCTGGAGTCCACTGGAAGTGTTCGACGCCTATGCGCAGCGCATAGCGGCCCTGAACCCGGTGCTCAACGCCGTGCTCGACACCCGCTTCACCGCCGCGCGCGAGGAATCCGCCTCCAGCGCTGACCGCTGGGCGCGCGGCGCGCCCCTGTCGGAAATCGATGGGGCGGTGGTGCTGGTCAAAGCCAATATCGCCGTTGAGGGCCTGCCCTGGCACGCCGGGATCAAGGCCTATGAGCGGCGCATCGCGCGCGAAGATGCGGCCTGCGTGGCGCGCCTCAAAGCGGCGGGCGCGGTGATCGCCGGCACAGTGAATATGGAAGAGGCGGCGCTGGGCGCGGTCACCGACAATCCCTGGTTCGGACGCACGCTGAACCCCTGGGGTGCCGAGGGCGAGGCCTTCGCGCCGGGCGGTTCATCCGGCGGGTCGGGCGCAGCGGTCGCCGCAGGCCTGTGCATCATGGCGCTGGGCACTGACACTATGGGATCGGTGCGCATTCCGGCGGCCTATTGCGGCGTGTCAGGCCACAAGCCGAGCCGCGGCGCCATCGATACGGGCGGCGTCACCGCCCTGTCCACCACGCTGGATCATGTCGGCCCGCTGACCCGTTCGGCGCGCGATCTGTCAGCCTTTCTGGCCGCCCTGTCCGGCCAGCCCCAGCGTCCCCAGAAGGGCCTGACCGGCGTCACGATCGGCCGCTGGCGGTTTGAAGATGATCTGGAGTGCGCGCCGGATGTTATGGCGGCGTTCGAAACAGCGCTGGCGCGCCTTGATGCAGCCGGCGCGCGCATCGTCGACGTGCGGCCCAAGCACTATGCCTACGGCAAGTCACGCCGCGCCGGTCTCCTGATCAGCGAGATCGAGGCGCTGCACGTCCATGGCGCCCAGCTTCAGAAGACACCCGAGGGCTTTTCTCAAAGCCTGCGCGATCTGCTCGGCTGGGGCGCGCGGCAAAGCGCGGAGAAAATCGAAGCGGCCTACGATCTGGTGCGCGCCGCAGAACAAGACGCTGCGGACTGGTTTGAAGCGTGTGATCTGGTGGTCGCGCCCACCGCGCTAGAGCCGGCCTTCGCCTTCGGCCAGCCAGCGCCGGCGGGACAGGCCGACCTCACCGCCTTTGCCGACATGGCGGGCGTGCCGGCCACAGCCGTCCCGATGGGCCTGACAAGCGCGGGGCTCCCGGTCTCGATCCAGTTCCTGGCCCCGCAGGGGCGCGACGGATTATCTGTGCGCGCCGCGACCCAGTTCGAGATGATGGCCGGCGGGCCGCTGATCCCGCCGGGCTACTGACGCGAAGGCGTTACTCCGCCAGCGCTCCGGCCTGCGCCACCCATTCATCGCGCACGATGCGCCCGCGCGCATTAAGCTCGCGGTCAAAGCGCGCCACATCAGCGTCGCTCCACGCGGCGATCTGGACGTAGCGCGTCACGCCCATTTCCTGCAGCTTGCCGGCGGCCTTGGGGCCCAGGCCCTTGATGGCGGTGAGGTCATCGCCGGACCCGGCGCCGGTGCCCGCAATCGCCGCCGTCTCACGCTTGGGATCGGGTTGCGCGCCGGATTCAGGGCCCTTTGCAGGCTCGGGCGACGGCATGGGTGCGGGCTCAGGCTGCGGATCCGGCTCAGATACAGGCTGACGCTGGGTCTCCATACGCGTGGCGAAGCCGAGCTGCTTGGCCACCGGCGCATCGGACTCATCAGACCGGCCGCGCACCACCCAGCCGGCGATAACGCCGCCCGCGAAAAACAGCGCCAGTACGATCCACATTTCCCAGATCAGCCAGAGCATGGCTTATATTCCTTGTATCTGCGCGGCGTCAGCGCCGTCGGTCTCGTCGTCGTTGTCGCCGTCATTTGCGGCGGTGTCATCATCGTCAGCGGCGTCAGGCGCCAATGGCTCGCCGCCCGGGCCGACTGATGTCGCCAGAAAGCGCAATTGCTCGGGCGCATCAGACGGCAGAGCCAGCGCGCTCAGCCGCGCCGCGTCCGCGCCGCCCGCCACCATGGCCGCAATCACCGTTTCCGCCTGCGACAGCGCCAGCCCTTCAGAAGCGTCCGCGTCGGCCTCGGCGCGCACAGCCACCGACATCGCCACATTCTCGCACGCGGCAAAGGCCCGGCCCGCCCGGCTGGCAGCCGATTCGCTGCGGCTGCCGGAGGTGAATCGGGGCGTGCCCGGTGCAAAGGACAAGGCATCGCCGCCCAGCGCGCTGGCGGCCAGCATCTCGCACAGGCGCGCATCGCGAACGGTCACATCAAAATCGCCGCCATCGGTGCGCACCAGCGCAGCGGTGCGGAAATCGCCCGGCGGCACGCTGAAGGCGGCGCGAATGGCGTTGACGGTGCGCGCGTCGGGGGCAAGCCCCGTAATCGCCAGCCGGTCACGGCGGATCATCCCGGCGCCATTGTCCATGCGCGCCAGCTACTGCACCAGAAGGCGCGCCGCGCGCTCCCAGCCCTCGGGCGCCGAGCCGGGCGCAAGGGTCAGCTCTACAGTGCCGCCATTAGAGGACAGCTCCGCCACCAGCATGCGCAAGCGCGCTTCTGTCTCCGCGTCGGGCGCCTGGCCGCGGACAATCAGCCGCCCGCGCACCTTGTCGGCGCGCAGGCCGAATTCATCGTCCTGGCTGGCCAGATGGGTCTCGTCGATGACGCGCGTGACGCCGCCCGCCACCACGCCGCCCGCCCAGGCCGCGCGCGACACCGCCGCCAGCACGCGGTCGCGCGCCTCACGGCTGGGCGCCCGGCCGGTCACCGTCGCCACCTGCCCGTTCATGCTGACATCAGCCCAGCCGTCAGCGCGCACACGCACCAAGGCGGCTTGCGCGTCGGTGTAAAGCCGCGCTTCCAGATTTTTTGCGGACATGGGGCTGGCGTGAATCGCCAGCGCGCCCAGCGCTATAAAACCTGCGAATGCAATCAGTGCGGCCTTGCGGCGGGGTGTCAGCATGAAGCGTGATCCAGATTCGAACCCGGGAACAACGAAGCATACACGCCTGCGTGCTTGGGGCGAAGGCTAGTCGTGTGCAAATGCGAAGGGCGCGGCGCCATGGAAGTGCGGATCGACCCGCAACGGGCGCTGTAACGGGGGAACAGCCCGCTCGGCGCAATCGGCCCTCTCGCACAAGCGGCACGACAGGCCCACCGGCGTGAAGCCGGCTGGCGCATAGGCGATGCGTCCCGCCTCCTTGGCTTCGCATCCCAGCGCAATCGCCGCCAGCGCCGCCCCGCCCGACGGCAGGGCCCGCGTCACCGCCCGCGCGATGGAGATGAATTGGGCCCCGTCAGGCAGTTCCAGCCCCTGCACATGGATGCGCTCGGGCGCGCGGAAGGCGTCGTGCACCCGCCAGCGCGCGCAGCCGCCGCCCGAGCGGGCAAACGCCAGCACGCCGCCGCCGAAGCGTTTGGAAATATTGCCCGCCGGATCAACGCGAATCATGAAGAAGGCGATGCCCCGCGCGCCAGGCCGGTTCAGCGTGGTCAGCCGGTGGCAGACCTGCTCAAAGCTCACCGAGAAGCGGCGGCGCAGCACGTCGATGTCATAGCGCGCGGCCTCGGCGGCCCGGTAAAACGCATCATACGGCATCAGCACCGCCGCGGCGGCGTAATTGGCCAGGCTCGCCCGGTAGAGCGCGCGCGCATCCCCGCCCAGCGCCGCCGGGCGGCGGGCTTCGGCGTCCAGCGCCTCCCCCAGCTCCAGCTGCGCGAGCGTCACGGCGATATGAAAGGCGCGCGCCGACGGCGTGAGCAGATCGCTGAGCAGGAGCTTGCGGGCGTGGAAATCAAACCGGCGCAGCGCGCCCGCCATGACGCTGTCATCATAGATGCGCACCGCCGCGCCATGGGCCGCCATCAGGCGCGCGGCAAGCGCCGCCTCCAGCGAGACCGCCTCGGGCAAGGCGGCGCGCAGGGCGTCGGCGGCGGTCTCCAGCGCCGGGTAGTGGTTCTGGTCGGCATCCAGCGCGTCGCGCACTTCCTCCAGCGCTGACCGTCCCGACCCGCTCCCGCCCTCTTCCGCGCGCAGGGCCAGATCGGCCGCCGCCGCGCTGGTGTCGCGATAGGCCTGGTACAGCCGCGCCAGCGCCTCGGCGGCGCGCGGATGGGCGTCGGCCAGATCCGTCAGGTCGCGCTGGTCGAGATCGGCGCCCTTGAGCACCGGGTCGGCGGCGGCCTCTTTCAGGTCCGCCAGCAATTGCCGGTCGCTGTCGGCGGCGAAGGCGCGCACATCGATGTCATAGACCTCCGCCAGCGCCAGCAGGACGCGTGCGGTGACCGGGCGCTGGTTGCGTTCGAGCAGGTTGAGATAGCTGGCTGATACCGACAGGCTGTCAGCGAATTGCGCCTGGCTCTGCCCCAGATCCCGGCGCATCCGGCGCAGGCGCGCGCCCGCAAACAGCTTTTCCTGGGCTTCCGCCATTTGTCACAACCTTTACAGCACGACACGATGACAAGTGTCATCTGTATACGTTGTTTCCCTTTTCTCTGCAAAGACCTGTCGACCCGTGGAGCGCAGTCTGTCTTTATCCGCACAAATTCGACTGGAGAGACAAAACCATGACCACTTTCTACGATCTCGTACCCGCCGCCGCGCCCGGGCGCTTTGACGGCATCACCCGCAATTACTCGCCCGAGGATGTCGTGCGTCTGCGCGGCTCGGTGCTGATCGCCAACACGCTCGCCGAGCGCGGCGCGGCCAAGCTTTGGGAGCTTCTCAAGTCCGAGCCTTATATCAACGCGCTGGGCGCCCTGTCGGGCAATCAGGCCATGCAGATGGTGCGCGCCGGCCTGAAAGCGATCTATCTGTCGGGCTGGCAGGTCGCCGCCGACGCCAACACCGCCGGGGCCATGTATCCCGACCAGTCGCTGTACCCGGCTAATTCCGCGCCGGAACTGGCGCGCAAGATCAACCGCACCCTTCAGCGCGCCGACCAGATCGAAATTGCTGAAACCGGAAAGGCGAGCCAGGACTGGTTCGCCCCGATCGTCGCTGACGCCGAAGCCGGGTTTGGCGGCACGCTCATTTGTTATGAGATCATGCGCGCCTTCATCGAGGCAGGCGCCGCAGGCGTTCACTTTGAAGACCAGGTCGCCGCTGAAAAGAAGTGCGGGCATCTGGGCGGAAAGGTGCTGATTCCCACCAGCCAGCACGAGCGCAACCTGAACGCGGCCCGCCTGGCGGCCGACGTCATGGGCGTGCCCACCCTCACCGTCGCCCGCACCGACGCGGAATCAGCCACGCTAATCAATTCCGATATTGATGAGCGCGACCACGAGTTTATCGATTATGACGCGGGGCGGACCGCCGAAGGCTTCTACCGCCTCAAGCAGGGCGTGGGCGTGGAGCACTGCATCAAGCGCGGCCTGGCGTACTCCAATGTCGCAGACCTGTTGGGGTGGGAGACCTCGAAACCCAATCTGGACGAGGCCAAGCGCTTCGCCGAGGCGATCCAGAAAGCCCACCCGGGCAAGATGATGGCCTATAACTGCTCGCCCTCCTTCAATTGGGAGAAGAACCTGGACAAGGCCACCATCGAGACCTACCAGCGCGAGCTGGGGGCCATGGGCTACAAGTTCCAGTTCGTCACCCTGGCCGGCTTCCACCAGCTCAATTTCGGCATGTTCGAGCTGGCGCGCGGCTATCGCGACCGCGGCATGGGCGCCTATTCAGAGCTCCAGCAGGCCGAGTTCGCCGCCGAAAAAGACGGCTACACGGCCACGCGCCACCAGCGCGAGGTTGGCACGGGCTATTTCGACCTGGTCAACATGACTCTGTCGGGCGGCGCAGCGTCCACCCCCGCCCGGGTCGAGAGCACCGAAACCGCACAGTTCACGCCCAACGAGGCCGAATAGTCGGCCGGGGGGCATAATCAGCCCCCTGCAACTGCTAG
>JAIUMW010000064.1 GCA_022565365.1 Oceanicaulis sp. | reverse complement strand
GGCCGGGCTCCACGCCGCGCTACCGCGTTCTTGCCCGCACACGCTGAGGTTTGGCGGCCAGGCAAATGCGGGCAGGGCCGGCGGTGCACTCCAGGCGATGAAGCCCATAGGCTTTGCGAGACAGGCCGCCGCTGCGGAACAGACAGCGGAGCATCTGCCGTTTCTCACACGAGGGATCAAGGTGAGCTGGCGCCGATCACACATCATGTTATTGCGAGGCATTCGCATCTGAGCTAGGTGATAAATCCAAGCCGGAGGGGCGGGAGCGCTGATCGGAGCCTGTGCTCTCCACAAGAAATTTTGCGGCGCCGGAGCACGTGGCGACCGGCTACCGGGCGCGCAGCAATGCGCAAATCCACAGCGACCGCACCGGTCTGGCCAATCGATTCCAATCCCGACGACAAGGTTGTTTGATATGATGCATTTCCGACACCGGCCTCATGGTCATGCGCCGGACACTCACAAGGCCCGGCGGGCGCCTGGCGTAGTCCGCCGTGTGCTCAACACGGCGTCTGTTTGGCCGGTGTTCGCGATGGCCTTGGCCATGTTGGCGTTCGCACCGTCAGCCTGGCCGTCAACCCACGCGATCCAACCGCCCTCCGCCGCCATGGCCACGATTGAAGAGCAGGCCCCGGCCGCAACAATGCCCCACGATTTGTCGCCCTGGGGGATGTTCATGGCGGCGGACTGGGTGGTCAAAGCGGTGATGATCGGTCTCGCTCTGACGTCGGTCTTCACCTGGACGGTTTTTCTGGCCAAGAGTATCGAGATCGCCCGTCTGAAACGGCGGTTGAGGCGGGATCTGGCGGGCTTCCGGCGCGCGCCTTCGCTGGGCGCGGCGAAGGCGCGCCATGCGCTGGGGGCAGGCCTGGCGGAGGAGGCGCGTGCGGAGCTGGCTCTGTCTGCGGACGCGCTCGACAAGGAGGGCGTCAAAGAGCGCGTGGCCGCAGCTCTGTCGCGGCTGGAGGCGGGTTTCGCCCGCCGGCTGACCCACGGCATGGGGCTGCTCGCATCGGTCGGTGCGACGGCGCCCTTTGTCGGCCTGTTCGGCACGGTCTGGGGCATCATGAACAGCTTCATCGGCATTTCCCGGGCCAACACGACGAATCTGGCTGTCGTGGCGCCCGGCATCGCCGAGGCGCTGCTGGCCACCGCGCTGGGGCTCGCCGCCGCTATCCCCGCAGTCCTGATGTATAATCATTTCACGCGTCAGGTCGCAGGCGTCAAAGCTCTGGCGGCCGACATGTCGAGCATCACGCTGCGCCTGGTGTCACGCGATCTTGATCGCGGCGCAGGGACCGGCGCGCGCGCTTTGGCGGCGGAGTGAACCATGGCCCTCAAACTCGATCATGACGACGAAAGTCTCTCCGAGACGTCCGATATCAATGTCACGCCCTTCATCGATGTCATGCTTGTCCTGCTGATCATCTTCATGGTGGCCGCGCCGCTGGCCACGGTGGACATAGAGGTTGACCTGCCAGCATCTACCGCGCAGCGGGACCCGCCGCCCGAGGCGCCGCGCTATCTCACAGTGCGAGCGGACCTGTCTCTGGCCCTGGGCGAGACCGCCGTGTCCGCCAGTGATCTCGCGACTGCTCTGGACCGGGCGACGGAGAACAACAGGCAGGCGCGCATCTTCCTGCGCGCCGATCAGTCTGTCTCCTATGGCGACCTGATGGCGGTGATGAACGATGTCCGGGACGCAGGCTATCTCAAACTCGCGCTGGTGGGTCTAGATTCCGGGCGAGGCGGGCCGGACTGATGAGCAGGATCGCCGGCGTCCGGCGTTCAGGAGTGAGCTCGCGGTCCCTGTGGGGCGTCAGTTTTGCGCTGGTCGCGGGCCTGCACGCGGGCGCCGGCGCCGCCGCGATTTACTGGCGTCCATCACAGGCGTCGATGGCCGAGCCTGCGGCGGCGGTCATGGTCGAACTGGCTCCGGCTCCATCCGCGCCGCAACAGCCGCCCAGCGATATCCCGCCTGGCCCGGAACAGGTGGAGGCGCCTCCCGAGGTGATTCCAGATCCTGAACCCGACACAGAAATTCCGCCTGATCCACGGCCCGAACCGGACCCTGTTCAGGATGACGAGCCCGACCGGCCTGTTATCGAGGACGCCGAAGCCGTTCTGGCGCCTGTGCCGGAACGGGTTCCGCAGGTCCGGCCAGTGCAGGCTGAACCCGCCGCGGACAGGGTTGCTGCGCCGGCCAGCGCACTCGCACCGCCGGGCGATGTGGCCGCCGCGCCTGTCGAAGGTGCGCCATCAATGACCCGGACCGATGCCGTGCAGTCATGGCAATCGGCGCTGCTGGGCCGGCTGGAGCGCTTCAAGCGCTATCCCTCCCAAGCGCGCCGTCAGCGGGAGGAGGGCGTCGCCCACGTACGTTTTGTCATGAACCGGGGAGGGGATGTTGTGCGCCGGGAAATCGCCGTCAGTTCCGGTTCGGCCCGTCTGGACAGGGAAGCCCTGGCGCTTCTTGACCGTGCGCAACCCTTGCCGCCTCCGCCTCCCGATATCGGTGGCGAGACCATTGAGCTCGTGGCGCCTGTCGAGTTCTTTTTGCGCTGATGCAGCGATAGCGGCCCACTGGCGTGATTGGTCAGTGAGCCGCTCGCAAGGCTTGCCGGCCGCGCCCTGCCGGAGCGCGGCCGGTGGATGGTCAGAACCGGGCGCTCAAACCGATGATCGCGGTCCGGCCCCGTCCGGTCAGGCGCTCATGACCCTCCATGCCTGATCCGGCGATGCTGTACGCCTCATTCGTGACGTTCTCGATATTGAGGAACAAGCGCGCATGATCGGTGACGTCATAGCCCGCATTCACGTCATACAGGGTATAGGCGTCGGTCGGCCTGTAATCGCCGAAGAAGGCCGCCTTTCCGCGCCCGACATGACGCATCTGAGCGCCCAGATTCAAACGCTGGCCGAAAGTGCGCACGCCGGCGCCGATCGTGTAATAGGTGTCGGGCAGTATGCCTGCGTCGCCATTACCGATCCCCGCGCCGTCACCGATCGGCTGGTCGGTGTCAGCATTGGTGTAGCTGAACTGCACATACGCCTCGCCTGCATCGTAGACGCCCTCGACTTCCCACCCCTTCATGGTGGTGGTTCCCGGCCGGTTCACCCACATTGCGGTTATGCCGCGGCCGGGAACCTGCACGAAGTCGTTTACGATGAAATCATCGATCCGGTTGTGGAAGTATCCGGCCTTGAAGGCGAGAAAGTCGTTGGCGCGCAGAACGGAGCGATTGAGGACGTTCACGCCGACATCGATATTTTCGCTGGTCTCGGGCCTCAGATCGAGATTGTTCGCCACGCCGGTACCCACGCCCGCGCCGATAGGCACAAGGGAGAATAACATTTCCTGGACCGTGGGCGGCCGGAAGGTGTGCGCGTACCGGGCGTAGAACTGCAGCCCGTCAATCGGCTCGAGCGTCAGCGACACGCTTGGCAGCAACCGTCCGCCTGACCGGTCCACGGTCCGGTCCCCGCATGACGGCCCGCCAGCGGGGCAGTCAGCATGTCCGGCGCTGATCGGTGGCTGGTATCCGGACATGTCCCAGTGGTCATAGCGCAGCCCGCCGGCGAGGGTGGCGACGCCCCAGCGTGACGACGCATCTGCGAATACGCTGGCCTTGGTCAGCTCTCCGGGCGGATTGGCGCCGCGCATCTCGTTGACGGTGTAGTCATCCACGCCATAGGACGCGCCCACGGTGATATCGACGGGCAGGTTTTCCGCCGCCTGGACATGCGATCGGTTCGCCAGGCTCAGGCCGTAGCTGCGGTTCTCCGTCTCGCGGCCGCCATACGTGCCTGCCTCGTCATAGGCCATGTCGGTCTGATTGTAGAAGGCGTTCAAATTGAGATCGATGACGTCGCCGCCCGGCTGATAGGCGTAATCGGCCGTCACCGTTTGATTGGTCAGATCCTGGGTATAGCTGGAGAACTCGAACTGGTTGTCATACCAGCGATATCCGGCGGTGAAGCGGTGCCCGGACCGGGGCGTGAATTCCGCCTTTATCATCGCCCCCGTGGGACGGTTGGTGCTGTCCATATTGCGGGGAACATCCACACCCGCGCCGGTTTCGTAGGTGGAAATGACCGACCGGCTCACGGCGGCCATGAGGCTGAACTCAGCGCCCTGGCGAAGGGAGTAGCGCTGTCCGCCTGCAAGGACACCGGACATGTCGCGGCCATTGCTTCCTGCTGACAACCGCATCATCAATCCCTGATCGCGCCCGTCGATCAGCAGGTCGTCGATGTCAAGCGTGCGGAAATTGGCTGCACCGGTCAGCACGCCCGTTCCGTGTGCGCCGGACACGGCGCCGCGCACCACATCGACACCGCCCAGAAGTTCAGGATGCACGTAAAGATGCGACCCGCCGGAAGAGCCATGACCGGCGACATTGCGGTAGGTCTGGGGCACGCCGTCGATCATGGCGTTCACCCGCCCGAAGCCGTACATGCCGCGGATATTGACCTCGATACCGGGCTGGCTGCTTACCTGCCGGGTGAACACGCCGGGCGTTGACCGTAGCGCCTCTTGAGGATTGCCAAAAAAGCGCTCCTGGATCGCCGTGCCGTCGGTGGAGCTGACAGGGGCAGGGGTGACATAGACATCGTCGCCCTGCGCACCGAATTCAGATCGCCGGTCAATAACATAGACCGGGTCCAGCGTGATGGTCTCAGCGTCCGCCTCCGGCTCTGTTTCATCGGCGACACGCTGCGCGAAAGCGTCAGGTGCGAGCGCCAGCGCGGCGCAACCGGCCATCAGAAGTGACGTCAACCGGCGCCGCGGCGCACGGTTCAAGGTATGCATGGTCATGGTCTACCCCTTCATTTTCGGAGAAATAAGATGCGAACGATTCTCATTCTCGATATATGAAGGGAGCAGTCAATCGACTCGCCCAGACCAGACGCAGCGCTATTGAATCGACTCAAGCGGCGTCCTGCGCCACGTGGACCGAACCTCGGACATGGTCATTACCGGCGGGTACAACGTCTATCCAAGAGACGTCGAGGACGCATTGCTCAGTCATCCGTCGGCTGCAGAAGCGGCGATCGTGGGCGCGCCCGATCCGAAACGGGTCGAGGCAATCGTCGCCTTCGTCGTCCTCAGGATTGCGCCCGCGTACAGCGAAGCAAACCTGATCGCCCACGTCGCAAGCTGGATCGCCAGCTACAAGAAGCCGCACTGCATTGTCCTGAGCGACGCGCTGCCGAGCGCGCAGCTTCGCGCCCCGGCTGACAAATGACCGGAGGCCGGCGCCCCGGGGCGGGCGGCGGCCCGACAGACGCTGGTCAGACGGTCACGCAAGCCGCGAGAGCCCGGCAGAGGCTGACACGCCAATGGCCTTGGTCCGGGAGGCAGGCGCTATTTCTGAAAGCGTCGATTGTACGCATAAGATATATTATGAGAAGGCTCGGGCGCGATAACGCGGCGCAAGACAGTGTCCGAGCCAAGTCACTGGAGCTGCAGCCCGCCAGCGCGTTCAGGCCGGGCTGACATGGCTCAGGCGGCCGTTCTCCAGGATGATCTCCATCCCGTCGAAGGCCGGTCTCACATCAGCTGGCAGCCGCGCGCGCAGCGCCTGATAATCGAGATCGATGTGAAGATTGGTGAGCACGCCCAGCTCCGGCTTTACGGTCTCCAGCCAGTCCAGCGATAGCGCCAGATGGGCGTGGCTTGGATGCGGCTTGTCGCGCAAGGCGTCGACGATCCACACGGTCGAGTCTTTGAGCGCCGCAAACGCCGCCGCGTCGAGGCCGCTGACGTCCGGCGTATAGGCGAAACCCCCGGCCCTGACGCCGCTGCATGGCGCGGGTCCATGCTCCACATCGAACAAAGACAGGGTCAAATCCCCGCCCGGCCCGGTGACGGTGATCACCTCGCCCGCCGGGGCGTCATGCGCGTTCATCAGCGGAGGATAGGCAGATCCTTCAGGGGTTTCGAAGATATAGTCGAAGCGTTGGGTCAGCTCGCGGCGCGTCGCCGGGCTCATGAACTCCGGCAGCCGCGCGCCGCCCCGGTAGACGATCGCGCGCACATCATCAATGCCGTGGGCCTGGTCGGCGTGGGCGTGGGTGAACACCACCCCATCGAGCGTGCCCGCCCGCGCCGCCAGCAGCTGGGCGCGCAAATCCGGCGATGTGTCGATGAGCACGCGGGTGAGCTTGCCGGAGACCAAATCTTCAATGGATTGAGCCGCTTCCAGCAACAAGCTGCAGCGCAGGCGGTAGTTTTTCGGCTCCGACGGATCGCAATCGCCCCAGTCGCCATCCACGCGCGGCACGCCGCCGGATGAGCCGCATCCCAGTATCCGCGCGCGCAGCACTCCCGCCATCAGGCCACACCGATCCGGTCAAACAGCGCCAGCGCATTGCGCGTCGTGCGCTGCGCCGTTTCCTCACGGCTCCAGCCATGGAGCGCGCCCAGCGCGTCGGCCACATGGGGCAGGAAGGCCGGCTCATTGCGCTGGCCGCGTTTGGGAACGGGCGACAGATAGGGACAATCGGTCTCGATGATCACCCGGTCGTGGGGGACCCAATCGCGAAACACGGCCCGCACATCGTCGGCCTTTTTAAAGCTGATGATCCCCGAGGCGGAGAACCACGCGCCCAGCGCCGCCGCCCGCCGGGCCAGCTCTTCTCCGCCAGTATAGCAATGGAGCAAGGCGCGGAACGCCCCCTGCTCCATCTCCTCTTCCAGGAGATCGGCCATCTGCGCATCGGCCTCGCGGCAATGCAGGATGATCGGCAGGCCGGTGATCCGCGCCTCCGCAATGTGGGCGCGCAAGCTGGCGTACTGATCCTCGGCGGGCGAATAATTGTAGTGGAAATCCAGCCCCGTCTCGCCAATCGCCACCACTTTGGGATGGCGGGCGATATCAGCCAGCTCAGCGGCGGTGATGGCCGGCCGGTCCTTGGCGTGATGAGGATGAGCGCCGATGGTGCACCAGACATCATCATGCGCGTCAGCTATCGCCGATACAGCGCTGAAATCACTCAGCTTGCAGCAGATCGCAATCATCGGCGACACGCCCGCCTCTCGCGCGCGCCCCAGCACCTCATTGAGGTCGCCGGCGAATTCCGGCCCGTGCAAATTCACGTGGGTGTCGATGAGCATGGCGCGATTATCTGTTGGCGGCCGCCGCGCGCACGAGGCTGAGAGCGTAGTGGATGGACTGGCGCGGGTCGAGATAGAGCGTTTCGGTATCGCTGGCCAGCCGGGTGAGTTGATCGCCCGCTTCGATCCAGGCGTCCGCGCCGCCCGGCCCCGCCAGCGCCTCGCTGCGCGCCCGGTCATGGGTATAGCTGATCAGGAAGTCCATCAGCGTGCGGCGCACCCCCTCGCCGTCCTTGCGCGCGGCGCCGTCGGCGAGCTTCCGCGCCGCCGCCGGATCAATATCGGGCAGCGGGCCCAGCGCCGCGTCGATGACGTCTTTGAGCGCCGCCGCCCCGGACGCCGCCAGCACCAGCGCCCGGCCCGGCGCGCCATTGGCCAGCGCAGACGCGCGCGCCGCGTCATCCGCGTCCACGCCGTGAACATCTGTCAGCCAGCGCGTGGTTGCCTCCACCGGCGGCGGCCGCAGCGCGAGGGTGCGGCAGCGCGAGCGGATGGTGGGCAGGAGCCGGCCCGGCGCATTGACGATCAGCACGAGCAGGCCCTTGCGCGGCGGCTCCTCCAGCGTTTTGAGGAGCGCGTTGGCCGAGTTGGTGTTGAGCTCGTCGGCGCTGTCGATGATGCACACGCGCCAGCCGCCCTCGCCCGGGCTCTTGGAGAAGAAGTCCGGCGCACGCCTTGTTTCTTCAACCGGAATCTCTGATTTCAGCTTGCCGGTCTTGTCGTTGTAAGGGCGGCGGATGAGCAGGAGATCGGAGCTCGACAGCGCCTCAATGCGCCGGCAGGCGGGATCGGCAGGATCCGCTGACAAGGGCTCGGGACCAGATGCCTGCGCCCCCAGCATCCGACGGGCCAGGCGCCAGGCCAGCGTCGCCTTGCCCACGCCCTTGGGACCGGTGATCATCCAGGCGTGGTGCATGCGCCCGCGCGCCAGCGCGTCCTCCATGGCGGCGGCGGCCTTGTCCTGGCCGAACAGGTCCTAGACGGTGCGCGGATGGGCGAGCTCGCCTTCGCGATCAGCTTCCGGGGTGTCGCTCATGGGCGCCCGAGCCGGTCGTCAATAATCGCCAGCGCCGCCGCGGCCAGAGCATCCGGAGCCAGCGAAGCGTCCAGCACGGCGCAGCGTACGGGTTCAGCCGCCGCGATGGCCAGGAAGGCCCGCCGCAGGCGGCTGTGAAACTCGCCGTCCTTCGCCTCAAACCGGGTCACCGCCTCACCGCGCGTGGCGGCGCGCTTGAGGCCGGCTTCAGGCGCCAGATCGGCGATCAGGGTCAGGTCGGGTCTGAAGGACCCCAGCGCCGCGGCCTCGATGGCTTCGATATGGGCGGCATCCACACCGCCGGCCACGCCCTGATAGGCGCGGGTGGAATCGGAAAACCGGTCACAGATCACCCAGGCGCCACGTTCCAAAGCGGGCGCGATCAGGCGGCGCACATGATCCTCGCGCGCGGCGTACATCAGAAGGGTCTCGCCCACCGGCGACCAGCGGCCGGGATCGCCCTCCACCAGAAGGGTGCGCAGCGCCTCGGCATTGGGCGTGCCGCCGGGTTCACGGGTCAGCACGATCTCCAGCCCGCGCGCGGCGAGCGCCTCGCTCAGGGCCCGCGCCAGCGTGGTCTTGCCCGCGCCCTCGCCGCCCTCCAGCGTGATGAAAAATCCGCGCGCCACGCCGTCAGCCGCCCCGGATAAGGCGCACCAGACCGTCTCCCGCCCGGCCGAACATACCCTTGCGCGGCACGTCTGCAGCCGCTTCCAGCGGCACCGAGAACTGGCGCCCGTCCGGCGTCGTCACTTCCAGGCGCGCCACCACATCGCCCTGCGCAATGGGCGCGCGCAGCGGACCCTGATAGACGATTTCGGCGCGCGAGCCGTCCCGGTCGCGCCGGTGGACGCCGAAGCTCAGGCTTTCGGTGGCGCGGAGGCTGACAGTCGGGGTGCGGCCCAGATAGACATCGGCCTGGCCCGCCTCGCCGCCCGCTTCCACCAGATTGATCAGCTCAAACTCGGTGAAGGCGGCGCGCATCAGGCGCTCGGCCTCGTCGGCGCGCGCGCGCTCGGTCACCATGCCGTTGAACACGATGATGCGGCGCTGGCCGTCGCGCAAGGCCGCCGCGGTCACGCCAAATCCCGCCTCGCTGGTGCGCCCGGTCTTCAGCCCGTCGGCGCCCTGCATGGAGCCGATCCGCGGATTGCGGTTGAACTGGCGGATGCCGTTATAGGTGAACACCGGCTGGGCGTAGAAGCCGTAATACTGAGGGTAATCGCGCACGATGATCTGGGCCAGGCGCGCCAGATCGTGGGCGGATATGCGGTGTTCGGGGTGCGGCCAGCCGGTGGAGTTGGCGAAGTTTGCGCTTTCAAGACCCAGCTCGCGGGCGCGCTGCGTCATCATCAGGGAGAAATTTTCTTCCGTGCCCCCCAGCGCCTCGGCCACCACGATGCAGGCGTCATTGCCCGACTGGACGATGATGCCCTGCAACAGGTCGCGCACGCTGGCGCGCGAGTTGAGCTCCAGGAACATGGTGGACGAGCCGGACGCCGCGCCGCCGCGCCGCCAGGCGGTTTCGCTGACCGGCAATTCGTCATCCATGGTCAGCCGGCCGTCTTCCAGCGCCTCGAACACCATCAGCGCCGTCATCAGTTTTGACATGGAGGCCGGCGGCATGGGCTCGTCGCCATTCTTGGAAAACAGGATGGCGCCGGTTTCGTAGTCCAGGATCACGGCATGGCTGGCGCGGGTGTCGAACGCGCTCTGGCGCGCCTCGGCGCCGGGCGCCAGTTCTGCGGCGGCCAGAAAGAAAGCGATCAGGAAAGCGATGGTCTTCAGGGCGAATGCGGGCATGGCGCGGCCTGTCTCCAGCAGCGGCGTGAGAGACGAACAGAGTAACCGCCCCGGCCCGCGCCCGAAAGCCTGCCTGCCAGCAGTTCTAGGGCCGGGCCGCCCTGCCCGCGCCCGGACCGCGCACAATGCGCGACACGGCGGCGCGGTCTTCAGGCTCGGCCGGACCCAGCGCCTCGATCCTTACCTCGGCCAGGCCCTCGTCGACAAAGTCCAGCGCATCGGCGGCCGCGCGGCTGAGATCGATCACGCGCCCCTCGATAAACGGCCCGCGATCATTGACCCGCACCACCACGCTGGCGCCCGTGTCCAGCCGGGTGACGCGCGCCAGCGAGGGCAGATCAAGCGTGGGATGGGCGGCGGTCAGCTCATGCTTGTCGAAAATCTCGCCATTGGCGGTGAGCCGGCCATGAAAGCGCGCGCCATACCAGGAGGCGGTCCCCTCCTGCGTCGCCTGGACCGGGAGATGGGCGCCGGCCACCTCGACCAGGCCCGGTGTCGACGCGGCCGGGCGCGCGGGAACCGCAGAGGCCGGGGCCGCCGCGGCGATGGCCGCGCCGCCGGCGTCGCCCGCCTGCGGCGAGGCGCAGGCCTGAAGGCTCGCCAGAGCGGCCAGAATCGCCAGCGGGCGCAAGTCTCGAAGGATCGAAGGCAAGGACCGCAGGCTCCCGCTGACATCAAGGCGGGCCAGACTAGCGGGCGCGCGCACCGGCGCAAGCCCATCCATCTTGCACACCCCCCGCCCCGCCGCTAAACCGGACCCGCCGGAGGAGTGGCAGAGCGGTTGAATGCGGCGGTCTTGAAAACCGTTGAAGGTTAACGCCTTCCGGGGGTTCGAATCCCTCCTCCTCCGCCATAGGGCTGAAGTTCGCGAAGGTTCTCTGACTTCGTGACGATCCGCTGGAACCTCCCGTGGAACTACGCCACTTTGAACCAAGGCGCTAAACTTTGTCCGCCTCCTCCACACGCTTGCGCAGTGAGGCGATGATGTTCTCCAGCCGCCGCAGTAGATCGTCATACGTCATTATGTCCATCATGTTTGCGTACTTGCGCTTGATGACCTCAAGGTCGAGCAGTTGTGCGTCGTTCAGCGCCGAAGATCCGTCATAATGGCGGTCGCGGCCCAAGATGATCATCGCCTTTGGATTTGTGATCCGGATCGTCAAGCCCGGCGGTAGGTGCTTGACGTATTTGGTCGTCAGCTTCTTTTCCCCAGCCACACCCCACTTGGAGAGATGGAACAGGTACTTCTCCGCCTGCATAATGCTGCCGGCCAGTTCCTTCGATGGCGTATGGTTGTCCCGATAGGTCACCCGGTTTAGCAGTGCATGCTCAAAGGGCTTTTTGACCTCAATTACGTCTATGTTGCCGCTGGCGTCGATGAGGGCGATATCAATGTAACGATTACGAGTGGATTCTGCAGTCGAATAGAAATCCTGCACACGGACGTTCTGCAGGATGGCTACGTATTTGGGGAAGATCAGCAGCAGGAAATTGAGGATCATTTTCTGCCAGTCACTCTCGGGCCGCCTGTCGCCATCTCGCAACCATTCTGAAATAGTGTCCTTGATCAGCTCGTATTTCTCCAGCTCTGTCTGGAGTAGCTCTGTCTGTCTTATTGGGCTGGTCCTGAGAACGGAGCGGGTCTTGTTCAGGTAATTTTCGTAACGACCCTGCGCGTCCTTCATCAGGGCGAAGTAATCGCCCACCACGGTGGCCACCCGGGCTGCGGCGTAGTGGTTCATTTCGGTTGTGTTTGGGAATTTGCGAAGAAGCTCCTGATAGTTCTCAATAGGAATGCTTTCGCCCCTATCACCGCCAATAACAATGTCTTGGTCAGCCGGCAGAAGCTCGGCGATCCGGCGCATGATCGAAATGTTACGCTCAGCGACAAACAGCTTCCTCGAAAGAGGCAGGCCAGCTTCCGCGATCAGAACCTTGTTCGGAATGTCGAAGATGCGGCCTTCAATCTGAAAGTAGCCATCGCGCGGCACGGCGAACCGGAACTGATAGGTGAAGGCCTCGAAATTGTCCTTCACATCCGCCTCGTCAGGCTCCGACAGCAAATCCTCGAGTTTGAACGTAAAGACCCGGCTCAGCGTCACGTTGCCGTAGACTTGCAGCTCCCTCCAAACCCAGCCGTTGTCCGGCCGCTCGGATTGGTATGCCAAAACCACTCCCGACGTGGATGGATTGAATTCCAACAATGCTCCGGTCCCATTCAATCATAAGGCAATGATCCGTCAGCTCTGCGAATAGCGTGAGGCTGCGCATACAATCAAATGCCCGGAAATCCCGGCGCGTGCCAGACCGTTCTAGGACGCGCTTCCGAGGAGAGAGAGCGGAGGAATCCACGCCTGCCGCAACCATGCCGCGGTGCTTCCATACCGGGTATGATCGCAAGGCAGCCCTCCAGCCACGCCGCGCCCGCCTTTAGCGCTTCCCCCTACCCCGCGCGCCCCAACAACTCGCCCAGCGCCACAACCCGCGCCTGATCGCGTCCCTCAATCTCTTGTGCCGCAGCGGCCAGATCGCGGGCCAGGCGGGTCAGGTTCCGGCGATTGAGGCGTCCTTGCTCCCACTGGTCCACCGCTGCGCGGGCGCGGCCGGCCAGATCGGCGGGGAGGGCTTCGGCGCGGGCCAGCTGGTCGAGATAGGCGCGGGCCACGTCGGGGTGGTCGTCCCAGGTTATGCGGGTCTGGGTCTGGGGATTGACCTGGTCCTCGATCACGCGCTCGGCGGCGGCGATTTCGGCCGGGGATAGATGCTCGCTAGGGAGCAGGCGCAGCACGTCGAGCCCGCGCGCGATCTCGGCGCCGTAAATGCGCCCGTTATACCAGTAGGCCGCCCAGTAGCCGGCCACCACCAGCGCGTCGGGATCGACGGGGCCGCGGTCGAAATAGGCGATCTCGAACGCATTGTCGGGATCGGTGAAGTCCATCACGGTGATGCCGCCCTGATACCAGGACTGGACCATGATGTCGCGGCCCGGCACCGGCACCAGAGAGCCATTGTGCGCCACGCAGTTTTCCGTCTCGCCCTGCACGGTGGGGAGTTTGAAGAAGCTGCGGCCGGTGAGCTGGCCGTCTTCCACGGTGGCGATCAGATTGGCGCCCCAGGTGACCGGGTCTTCAGCGCGGCAGCGCGCCGCCGTGC
>JAIUMW010000063.1 GCA_022565365.1 Oceanicaulis sp. | reverse complement strand
GTGCCGGTCTGCCGGAGCGGCACGGTTGCGGTGCTCTCGGCGTTTGGTTTCTCGCTGAACATTCTGACCCTTCTGGCGCTGGTGCTGGCCATCGGACTGGTGGTGGACGATTCCATTGTCGTTATCGAGAACATCCAGAGACGGGTGGATCTGGGCGAACCCAGGATCACCGCTGCGCTCAATGGCGGGCGCCAGGTGTTTTTCGCCGTGGTCGCCACCACCGCCACACTGGTGGCTGTGTTCACGCCGCTGGTTTTCCTGCCCGGCCTGATCGGGCGCATCTTCACCGAGCTCGCCGTGGCGATCGCCGGGGCGGTCATCCTGTCGAGCTTCGTGGCGCTGACCCTGTCGCCCATGATGGCCTCCAAGCTGGCCAGGCCGAGCGCCAATGCGCGCGGACCGGCGCGCTGGGTGAATGATCTGACCCAGCGCGGCCGCGACAGCTATCTGTCTTCGCTCAAATTCGTGCTGAAGGCGCCATGGCTGGTGGCGCCGCTGGTCCTCCTGTCGGTGGGCGGCTCCATGTTCATCTTCTCCCAGCTGCCCGCCGAGCTGACGCCCGATGAAGACCGCGGCAGCTTCTTTGGCCGGTTCTCGGCCCATGAGGGCGCGAGTTTCGAGTTCACCGCCCAGCAGTCGCTGGAGGCGGAACAGGCGTTGATGAGCTATGTGGAGAATGGCGAGCTGCGCCGTCTCCTCATTGTGGTGCCCGGTTTTGGCGGCGGCGGCGGCGACTTCTCCAGCGGCACGGTGGTTGGCACCATGGGCCCCCATGGCGAGCGGCGTCCGGGTCAGGAAATCGTCAATGAAATCAATGGCCGTCTGGGCGAGCTGACCGGCGTGCGCGCCTTCGTCACCATGCGGGGCGGCCTGGGCGGCGGCGGCGGCGGGGATGACGTGTCCATTTCCATCCTTGGCCCCGAATACGAGCAGATTGACGCCGAGGCCGACGCTCTTATCGAGGCGATCCAGGCGGGCAATCCCAACCTGCAACGCGCGCGCAAGAACTATGAGCCCAATGCGCCGCGCCTGGTCGTGGATATCGACCGCGAGCGCGCCGGCGCGCTGGGCGTGTCGGTGGCGGAAGTGGGCCGCACCCTGCAGACCCATCTGGGCGCGCGCCGGGTCGGCCAGTTCGTCGACCGGGGCGAGTCCTACAATGTCATCATGGAGAACCGCGCGGCCCAGCGCAGCGGGGGCGGGGATCTGGAATCCCTGTTCGTGCGCGCCCGCGGCGGCGAGCTGATCGCCCTGTCCAACCTGGTCAGTTTGCGTGAAACCGGCGAATCCTCGACCCGTAACCGGCTCAACCGCCAGCGCGCGATCACCGTGTCGGCGACCCTGGCTGAGGGCTATACGCTGGGCGAAGCGGTGCAATGGCTGGACGATTACGCCGCCGGCAATCTGCCCGCCGACATGACCACGCAATACACCGGCTCGGCCCGCGACTTCCTGGATTCCAACAACGCCATTCTGTTCGCCTTTGCGATGGCCTTGCTGATCGTGTTCCTGGTGCTGGCCGCGCAGTTTGAAAGCTTCATCCAGCCTGCCGTGATCATGCTGACCGTGCCGCTGGCCGTGGCGGGCGGATTGTTCGGCCTTTACATGGCCGGGTCATCGCTCAACATCTATTCCCAGATCGGATTGATCATCCTCATTGGTCTGGCGGCCAAGAATGGCATTCTGATCGTGGAGTTCGCCAATCAGGTGCGCGACGAGGGCAAGACCGTGCTCGACGCCACGCTGGAGGCGGCGGGAACCCGTTTCCGTCCGATCCTGATGACCGGCATCTCCACCGCCATCGGCGCGCTGCCGCTGGTGCTGGCCAGCGGGCCGGGCTCGGAGAACCGCGTGACCATCGGCGTGGTGATCTTCACCGGCGTCATGGTGGCGACCCTGTTCACCCTGTTCGTGGTGCCGGCGGTCTATGCCTCGGTGGGCCGCTTTACGAAGACCCCCAACTGGGTGTCGCGTCAGCTGGCCAAGGAAAAGGATCAGGCGCTGCCCAAGGGCAGCGTGGCGCCCGCCGAATAAGGGCGCGGCGCGCCGTCAGCCGAATATCTGACGCCACAGAAAGATCACCACCACGCCCTGGAACAGGAGCGGGATGGCGACTCCCAGCGCGCCCACAGCCGCCGCGAACAGCATCAGCAGGCTGCGCGGCAGGCGCATGGCGTTGGCTTTCATGCGCTCGGCGGGCGTGGCGTAGGGTGAGCGCGTCACGTCGTCGAGATCATTGAAGCCGCCGCGCGTCAGCAGGATGGCGATCCACGCCATCGCCGCCACGCCAAGCCCGGCGCAGATCATCAGCCAGGTGCGGTAGGCGCCCGCCTCAATAAATTCATTCCAGTCAATCTGGATGCCCCAAAGGTCCATCGCCCGCCCTCAATGCGCGCGGCGCGTCAGCCCTCGGCCCAGCGCGCCATCGCCTCGATCCCTGCAACCACGCGCGGAGCATGGCGCTTCACGAAGCCCGCGTCGAGGCTCTCGCCGGCGGCCAGCGCATTCAGCGCCGCCTCGCCATCAAAATCCACAAACGCCAGGCGCAGCGACAGCTCGTTCTCAGGCCGCCCGAAAGCGGAGCCGGGCAGGGTGGCGGTGCCAGTCTCCTCCAGCAGGCGCTCGCACAGGGTCTCGCTGGTCGCGACGCCGCGCGCGGCGAGCTTATCGCGCAGCGCGTCGAAATCGGGGAAGGCGTAGAAGCCGCCGCGGATCGGGTTCACCGCGGCGCCGGCCTGGGTCAGACGCTGCGACACATAATCAGCCAGCGCCGCGAGGATCGCCCGGCAGCGCTCCAGATAGAGCTCGATCTCCGGCCCGCCCTCGAACCCGGCAATGGCGGCGTGCTGGATGGGGGCTGACACCGAGGTGTAGGTTTCGCTCGCCGCCGCCGACATGCCCTTGCGAAGCCAGGCCAGCGACTTGGGGAAGGCGAAGAACCCCAGGCGCCATCCGCCCGCGCCGGCCCATTTGGACAGGCCGTCGGAGATGATCGTGCCGCCACGATATTCGCGCGCCATGGAATGGTGCTGCCCATCAAACTGCACCCCGCCATAAATCTCGTCCGACAGGAGCAGCAGGCGGTGATCGTGCGCGGCCGCCGCGATCTCGCGCAGCGCTTCGCGTGTGTAGGCCGTGCCGGTGGGATTGCCGGGCGAGTTGAGGATCAGCAGGCGCGGGCGGTCCGGGTCTGGCGCGCACAGCGCGCGCAGGGATTTGGCTGTCACGCCCAGCCCGGTTTCCGGCTCGGTGGGCAGCCAGGTGATGGGCCGGCCCAGAATCCGCGCTTGAGGCGCATAGCTCACCCAGCTGGGCGTCGGGATCACCAGATCACCGTAATAGACCATCTGCAAAAGGAACATGAGCTCCTTGGTGCCGGGCCCGATCAGGATGTCTTCAGGATCGAAATCGAGCCCTTGCGTGCGCTTGAGATAGCCGCAGATCGAGGCGCGCAGGGCGGGCAGGCCCTGGACGGGGAGATAGTCTTTCTCATGGGCGTGGGCGCGCAGGGCGCGCTGCATGATGTCCGGCACCGGGAAGGGCGACTGGCCCAGGCCCAGGCGGGAAATCTGGCGGCCCTCAGCCTGCAGGGCGGCGGAGCGCTCATTGATCGCCAGCGTCGCCGACAGGCCGAGCCCTCGGACATTGAGATTGAGCTGGACGCTGGGTGACACCGTCTCAAGGCCGGGGGCGGCGGAAATCGTATCGGGCATGGGAGCGATCAGTCCGGCTGCTTCAGGCCATGGGCGAAGAGTTTGGCGAGGTCGGCGAAGAACGCGCCCATATCAAGCGGGCGCGCCTCATCGCCTTTAAGGAGGCGCTGGTGGAGCACCGCGATCAGCACAGGGGCGTAGAGCGCCAGCGCGGCGTGGCGCACCTGATCGCAGTGCGTGCCGTCGGGATCGAGGCTGGGCGCCAGGCGCGCCTCGATGGCTTTCAGGGAGGGTTCGATAATGGTGTCGAGATAGGCGCGCGCCACCAGCGGATCATGGATGGATTCCACCAGCGCAAACGCATGCGCCTGGGCGAACTGGTCGGTATTGGCGCCTTCCAGCGCCATGTCGCCATAGCCGCTCACGGCGGCTTCCAGGCTCGCCTGCGGCTGGGCGCAGCGCACGAGCCAGTCGCGGGCGCCGTCTGCGAACAGGGCCAGGATGGCGATCACCACCCCCTGACGGTCGTTGAAGTAATGGCGCAAGGTCGGCTCCGACACGCCCGCGCGTATGGCGAACTGGCGCAAGCTGACAGGCGCGGACCGGTCGGAGACCGCCGTGCGCGCCAGAATGTGAAGCAGTTCGGTTTTGCGATCACCGGCGCCGCGTTCGGCGCGCGCTGCTGTTGCTGCCATGACGGCCCCCTGATGTGTCCGGCCCGCGCCGCCCGCCGCCCCGGAGGCGGAATCAACGCGAGTGTGATGGTGTTACTTTAGGCCTTGAGGGCCGCGCGGTCACCTGATGGCGCCGCCCTGCAGCGGTGCAGGAAAATCGCGCCCGCCGCCCTTGTCTTCTGTAGAGTGTATTGCATATACGATAATGGAGCCGCAACGATGTGGTTCATCCGCCCGGATCCGGGCTTCGAACAGGGCGGATCCCGATGAGCATTGTCACCCGACTGGCCAGCGCGCTTGTCTTGAGCGCCGGCATGGCTGGCATCAGCGCCGCCCCGGCGCTTGCCCAGGCCTATGTCTCAGGCTCGGCCGGCTTCAACATGCAGACAGACAGTAAGAACTCAGGCGCGTTCACGCGCGATTTCGTCACCGGTGACGGCGTGGCCGTCCCGCCGGGCGTCACTCTGCCGTCCGGCACAGAGGTCGGCTGGACCACCGAGTTTGACACCGGCCTGTTCGTCGCTGGCGCCGCTGGCTACCGGCTGAGCCCGAACCTGCGCGTGGAGGCCGAGATTTCATGGCTGAGCGCGGATGTGGACACCCACCGCGACGTGCAGGCGGGCGGCAACGCGCTGGGCGCGGCGGACGCCGCCGTGCTGATCACCGGCTCACCGCCGCTGGGCGTGACCGTGGCGGATCTGGTCGCGGACGGGCGCGGTGATGTGCGCTCGCTGGGCTACGCCATCAACGGTTATTACGACTTTCCCATCCCCGACACTGACTTTGCGCTCTATGGCGGCATTGGTCTGGGCGTGGCCGAGGTGAAGGTCGACTACCGCCCGTCTGATGTCGGCATTATCGACGACACCAAGATGGTCGCCTTCTGGCAGGTGATGGCCGGCGGGTCGTTCGACGTGGCGCCCAACACGGCGGTGTTCGCGGGCTACCGCTATCGCCGCCACAATGACGCCAGCGTCCAGTCCTCGCTGATCCCGGCGGACCTGGACGTCCGCTCGCGCAGCCACATCCTCGAAGCCGGGGTACGGTTCACGTTCTAGCCCCCTGTCCCCTGTGGACCATATGACCGGCTTGGGAGAGCGCCCTGCAGATGCCCTATCTGCAGAGCGTTTTCTTGTGCTCCGGGGCCAAGCGCGCCTATCGTGCGCCGCAACACACACACTTTGAGGAGACCGCCCATGCGCGCCCTGGTCTGCAAGGACTTCGCCCCCTACCAGCAACTGGCCGTGGAGGATGTCGCCGAGCCGGCCCTGCCGGAAGGCTTCGTCATGCTGGACGTGAAGGCGGCCGGGGTGAATTTCCCCGACATCCTTTTGGTCGAGGGCAAGTATCAGATGAAACCGGAACTGCCCTTCATCCCCGGCATGGAGGCTGCCGGTATCGTCAGCGCGGTGGGCGCGGGCGTGACGGGCGTCAAGCCCGGCGATCGGGTGATCGCGGCGACCATGCTGGGCGCGTTCGCCGAGAAAGTGCCGGTGCACGCCAGCCAGGTGGTGCCCATGCCCGCCTCCATGAGCTTTGACGAGGGCGCCGCGCTGACCACGATTTACGGGACCAGCTGGCATGCGCTGAAAGACCGCGCGAAACTCAAGGCCGGTGAAAGCGTGCTGGTCCTGGGCGCGGCGGGCGGTGTGGGCATCGCCACGGTGCAGCTGGCCAAGGCGGCGGGCGCGAAAGTCATAGCGGCGGCCAGCTCTGACGAGAAGCTGGCTTTCTGCCGCGAGAATGGCGCCGACGAGACGATCAATTACTCAACCGAAGACCTGAAGGCCCGGGTCAAGGAGCTGACCGGCGGCAAGGGCGTAGACGTGGTCTATGACCCTGTCGGGGGTGATCTGGCCGAGGCGGCGCTGCGCGCGTCGGGCTGGGATGCGCGCTATCTGGTGATCGGGTTTGCAGCGGGGCGGATCCCGAAAATTCCGCTCAATCTCGCCCTTTTGAACAGCCGCAACATACTGGGCGTGTTCTGGGGCGCGTGGGCCGGGCGTTTCCCGCGCGAGAACGCGGGAAACATCAAGGAAATCTTCGACATGTTCGAAGCCGGCAAGGTCCGCCCGCCCGTGTCTGCGAGCTATATGCTGGACGACTACGCCAAGGCGTTTGAAGACCTGCTTGAGCGCCGGGTGCGTGGCAAGGTCGTGCTCAATCCCTGAGGTTCAGCGCTGCGCCTCTCCCTAAAGCAGGCAGGGTGATCGCACTTGGGGCGGGTTTGTCAGCTCTCCCTCCCCTTGAGCGGCGTCAGACGCCGAAGGCTGCTGACGGGGTGGGGTGTGCGGCAGTGAGGGGGGCGTCCGGGTTGCTGAGCGGGCGCGCCCCCCACCCCGGCCCTCCCGCGGTGGGGGAGGGAGAACTGTGTCAGCCATTCGCGAACCTATCGGAACGAAGGACAAAGACGCTGCCGCATCTTTCCCTCCCCTTGAGGGGAGGGTCAGGGTGGGGTGAGCGGCGGTGAGGTGTGGCGTCCGGGTTGCTGAAAAGGCGCCCCCCCCACCCCCGTTCGGCCGGTCAAAGGCAGGGAGTAGACAGCGCCCAAAGCGCGAAGGCGGCAGCGCCGCTACAGCAAACGGGGGCGGGGGCGTTCGCCGCGGATATGGACCGTCTCCACGTCGGAAAACTCTGATGGCGGGACATAGTCGCGGCGGAACCAGGGATATTGCGCGGAATCGAAAATCTCGCGCAGCCAGTCAATGACCTTGCGTGCGCGCGTCACCCGGCGCTGGTCGGGGTGATAGACCATCCACAGCGTGATCGGCACCTGCAGCTCCAGATCCAGGTGGATCAGCGTCGGCTCCACGCGCGCCGCATAGGTCGGCAGCAGCGAGATCACCCCGCCGGACTTGACCGCCTCGATCAGCACAATGGCGCTGTCGGTGGTCAGGGACGGGTCCATCATCTGCTTGATGGCGGCCGCTTCGCGTGGCCAGTGCGTCTGTTGCTCGCGGTAGCTGACAATATCGGCTGTGCGGTGATTGAGCACATCCGCCAACCCCTTAGGTGGTCCATAAGTATCAAGATAGTGGCGTGAAGCAAACGGAACATAGTGCAATGTGGCCAATTCTGTGGCCACATGACTCATACGTTTCGATTCGGACATCTGAAGAACGATGTCAGATTGATCAATAGAGGACTCGCCCTCGGTGCGTGTGCTGATCTCCAGCGAAATATTCGGATTGGCTTCCACGAAGCTGGGGAGATGACGCGCCAGCCAGTAGCCGGCCACGCCTTCCGGCGCGGTCAGGCGCACCCGGCCGGCGTCTGCGCGGTCCGCCTGATGGGCGATGCGTTCGATGTCCCCGGCGGTGCTCTGCATGATCTGGACCTGGGTCCAGATGCGCTCGCCCACATCGGACAGCTCAATGCCCTCAGCCAGGCGTGTGACCAGCTTGGCGCCGATGCGCGTTTCCAGCTGATCGAGCCGCCGGCTGACCGTTGGTTGGCCAATGCCCAGCTTGCGCGCCGCCCCGCTCATGGATCCCGCGGCGACCAGCGCATGAAAAATGCGCAGGTCATCCCAGTCAAAAAGGGCCGCTTTCCCAGTCATGAGTTCAACCTAGACGTTTTCTGCATGGGGGGCATTCCATAATCGCAGAGGCGAGGTCGCCGCTGAATTCGTAAACAAAGGCTTAACGTTGACCGGGGTTGTTATGCGAGACGAGTGTATGCTTTCCAGCGCCGAAGGGCCAGACGCCCTGCGGACCACGCGGCTGCGGGCCGTGCTGGAAAGGCATGCCTTCTCCCCATCGCACTCCGTCAGTGATATTCGCGCCGCCCTGGCGCTGGGCGCCGCCTCGCTGGGAGGCGAGCTGGTGTCGGCTGAAACCGTCGCTGCATGCGAAGCGCGCACCGGGCGCTGCTTTTTCATCCGCCGCGGTGAGGACCAGTCTGCGGACGGTTTTATCGCGCTGCTCTACCTCAACGATGCAGGGTATCAGGCGCTGATGTATGGCCGGTTCCGGCCCGAAGCGCCGGACCTGGCGCATCTGGCGGCGCCCGAAGAGCGTGCGCAGGCCATTTATGTCTGGTGTCTGGCCGGGCGCGAGGCCGACGACAAGCGCGCCGTGGTGCGCGCCGTCACCGAGGCGCGCCGCGAGGCCTTCCCCGACATCGCCCTGTTCGCCCGTCCGATCAGCCGCGAAGGCCGGATGATGACGGCCGCGCTCGATGCGCCGTCAGCTGGCGCCGCCTGGCTGGGCTGGGTCCCGGCCGCCGCCAATAGCGCGAAAGGGGCCTGAAGATGGACGGCACACCCCTGTCAGAGTTCGAACCGCCGGTGATCGTGCGCGTGGCGCGCACGATGGACGACCTGCAGCGCGTCGCGGTGGTGCGCGCGCTGGTCTACATGTCCGAACAGGCCTGCCCGTATGAGGAGGAGTTCGACGGTAATGATCTGGCCGGCGCCACCCATCTGATCGCCGAGGGCGGGACCGAGCCGCTGGGCTGCCTGCGCCTGCGCTGGTTTGCTGATTTCGCCAAGGTGGAGCGGGTGTGCGTGCGCCCCGGCCATCGTCAGGGCCGGGTGGCGCGCACCCTGATGACCGACGCCATCCAGCTTATCCGGCGCAAGGGCTATCAGCGGTTTGTCGGCCATGTGCAGCAGCACCTGATCCCGTACTGGAAGCGCTACGGCTTTATTCACAGGGCTGAACGCGGGGTGTTCGTATTTTCAGATAGGGCCTATGCCGAAATGGAGGGGCGGTACGAGCCCCTTCCCAACGCTCTGAACATTGACAGCGAGCCGCTGGTTCTGGATCGTCCTGAAGGGGCGTGGGACCGGCCCGGGCCGCTGGACAAGTCGGTGCAGCGCGGCGTCGCGCCCGACCAGTTCAACCGGCGGCCCGTCACGGATCAGGCGATCACGCAGAAAGCGGAAGAAAAGGCGGACTGACATGATGCCAGGCACCCCGGTTTTGCTGTGTCTTGACCTGCAGCAGGAATTTATCGCGCCAGGCCGCCCCTGGTCCGATCCCGACGGTGAGGATGTCGCCCGGGTCTGTGCGCGCATTATCGAGGCGGCCCGCATGGCCGGCTGGTCGCTGGTCCATGCCCATCTGCATCAGGGCGCCCCGATGATTGCGGGACACGGCATGACCCAGCCCATTCCCGGCTGCGAGCCGCGCCCCGGCGAGGTGTTGCTGCGCCGCGCGGGCGTATCGGCCTACGCCCACCCGGACCTGGACGGTATTCTGGAAGGCGGCGGCGCGACTTCAGCCTTCATGATCGGCTTTTCCGCGCCGATGTCGATGACCGCCACCCTGTTCGACGCCGCCGACCGCGTCCATGCGCTGAGCGTGATCGAGGAGGCGGTGGGCGCCGCCGATGTGGGCGAATGGGGCGCGGAACATACGCGCGCCCTGTGCATCGACACCGCCCGCAAGATGCACCGCGCGGTGCGCCTCGCCGATGTGACCGGGCTCGATATGCCGGCCGTTGCGGCGCCTGGCGGCCGGCGCATCGCCTGACGCCTCCCCGCCTCGCGCGGGCAGGCCTTGCCTTAACGCGCGCGGAGTGGTCGTCTGACCGGTAGTGAAACCCCGGAGACCGCCATGATACGCCGCCCTGTGACGTCCGCCCTCATCGCCGCCGCCAGTCTTGCGGCCGCCTCCGCTGCCCACGCCGAAGAGACCCGCCCCGCCTGGGCGCTGGTGCTGCATGGCGGCGCCGGGGTGATCGAGCGCGGCGACATGGATGAGGCGACTGAAAGCGCCTATCGCAGCGCGCTGGGCGATGCGCTGGCGCTCGGCGCCTCCATGCTGGAGGCCGGCGCCCCGGCGATGGATGTGGTCGAGGCGATGATCCAGGCGCTGGAAGATGACCCGCTATTCAATGCCGGGCGCGGCGCGGTGTTCACCTCGGACGGGCGGATCGAGCACGACGCCTCGGTCATGCGCGCCTCCGACCTTCAGGCGGGCGCGGTGGCCGGCGTGCGAGGCGTGCGTCACCCGAT
This sequence comes from Oceanicaulis sp., assembly GCA_022565365.1. Lineage (GTDB taxonomy): Bacteria > Pseudomonadota > Alphaproteobacteria > Caulobacterales > Maricaulaceae > Oceanicaulis. Next base: position 3,075 of record JAIUMW010000063.1, on the reverse strand, counting down.
CTCGCTGGCCCGCGCGGTGATGGAAGACAGCCCCCACGTCATGCTGCAGGGTGCAGGCGCGGAGAGCTTCGCTGATGATCAGGGGCTGGAGCGGATCGAAGAGAGCTATTTCTTCACCGAGCGCCGCTGGCAGGCCATGGTGCGCCAGGTCGCGGCCCTCGGCCTGCCCGTCCCGCCGCGCCCTGACGGCGCGCCGGAGCCCGAGCCTGTGCGGGAGGGATCGCGGCAGCAGATGGAGCGCGAGCACCGCTTTGGCACGGGGGGCGTGGTGGCGCTGGACCGGTCAGGCGAGATGGTGGCGGGCACGTCCACCGGCGGCACCACCGCCAAGCGCTGGGGCCGGGTGGGCGATTCGCCGGTTATCGGCGCGGGCACCTATGCGGGCGGCGATTGCGGCGTCTCGGCCACCGGCACGGGCGAGTATTTCATCCGGCTGTCGGTCGCGGCCCGGGTCTGTGCACGTATCGAGCTGGCCGGCGAGGACGGGCAGACCGCCGCCGACACCGTCATCCAGGACGAGCTTCTGGCCATGGGAGGCGATGGCGGCGTGGTGATGCTCCATGACGGCGCGCCGCTGTGGAGCTTCAACACGTCAGGCATGTACCGCGCCGCGCAAGTGGCTGGCGGCGAGCCTATGGTGGCGATCTTCGAGGATGAGGGTTAGGGCGGTTTCCAGCCGCCCCACCCATCCGCACGGCGGCGGGATCGTCGCGCAGGCGCTCGACCGCGGCTTTGAGTTCGGGTGTGGAAGAGATCGGGAAGATCTGGTGGATCTCGGTATCGACGGGATACAGCGTCACACCCGGAACATCTTCGAGGTTGCGGGCATGTTTCGTGTCCATCGGATGTGGCGACGGGTAGTAGAGGTGGATCGCGCCGCGCCATCCCTCAAACATCGGCCTGGTGTCCAGTCGCCGGCCGGGGATTCGCGCATCGAGACGGTTGCGCAAGGTCTCGACCCGGGTTTCCTCCGGTGGCGTATAGGTGGCGCCGGAAAATGTGATGGCGTTGGCGATCTGCGTCGAGGCGGCGAATTGCAGCGCCGGGAAGCCGGACGCGGAATTGCCGACATAGAAGGCGAACGGGTAGGGCGCCGCCTGGGCCTCGATCCAGCGCAGGCTCTCGTCCAGGCGCCCAAAGAATGAGCCGAAGCCGCGCTGGAAGATGAGGTTCTGCCGGTCGCCCAGGATCAGCAGTGACATGTCCAGCTCCTGCAGCGCCCGCCACAGGAAGAACTCGCCCCATTGGACGCTGCCTTGCACGCCGGTGGAGCGCGAGCACATGACGGCCAGGCCCTGATTTCCTGTACGGTACAGGCGCGCGCCGTCGCGTGGCTGCAGCACCTCGCCGGTGCGGGCGAAGCGGCGCAGTTCGGCCATGTCGGTGCGTTCGATGCGGGCCTTGTAGCGGCCTTCAAACACCATGGCGTCGGGGAGCGGGCTCAAAACCTCCTCGCAAGCGGCGAAGAAGGCGTCGACGCCTGCCCCCGCCCGCTGCTTCCAGAGCGCCTCGGCCACCTGCACGAAACCGAAGAAGGGCGCATGGCCTTGGGTCTCGTAGCGATTCAGGCAGTGAGCGACATGCGCCTCGATGGCGGCGCGCGGAGCATCAAGCGGCAGTCGGTCCAAGGGGGCCTCCAAGCAGGCAGGCGCTTGAAAACTCAAGCGTGTCAGTTCTTGGCCTGTTACCACGCTACGGGCGAAAGCGCATCAATTTTTGGCCGCATGACAGCCAATGAGCGCCCTAGCGCACGAACGCTCGCACATCACGCGCCAGCGCCTCGATCGAGGGCTGGTGCAGATACATCATGTGGCCGGCCTCGTAATAGGTCAGCGTCACCCGGTCGCGGTCGAAGCCCGGGCGGTTGAACACCAGCTCCACCGGATAAAAGGGCGTGGCCTGGTCATGAATCCCGTTGGCCGCCAGCACGCGCAGATCATGGTTCTGACGCATGGCCCGCTCCAGCCAGGTGGCCACATTGACGTAGGAATTGCGCCCGCCAGCCTCGCCCGCATCCCAGTTCCAGCTGGGAATGCCGCCGAGCGTCACATAGGGTGTGGTGATCTCGACACCCAGATTGCGGGTGAAGTGATCGAGCATGGCCGCGGTATAGCCGCCATCAATTCCATAGCCTGAGGGATCGCCCTCCGGAGCTTCACGCACGGCGTCGGGCTCGATACCGGTGAAGCGCGAATCAAACCGGCCCACCGACAGGCCCTGATCACGCAACAGCTCGGTGCGGAAGCGCGTCAGATTTACCCGCAGATTGGCGCGCGTCACGTAATCGGCCGAGAGGCCGGTGAAAGCGGCGTAGCGCGCGGCGATCTCGCGCTGGCGCGCCTGAGGCAGGGACTGGCCGCGCAGGATTGCGGGCAGGTATTCGTCGCTGGCGAAGCTGCGCGCCTCGTCCAGGAAACGCGCCCGGTCCCCGTTCCAGGCCGAGCGGTCCACCCGGTCATGATACCAGGCGGTGGCGGCAAAGCCGGGAATGGCGGCGGCGAAGGCGATTTCATTGCCGGCGTTGGTGCGGTTCAGCGAGAAGTCCAGAATGGTTGAAACCAGTACCACGCCATTGATGGATACATCATTCCAGCCCAGCTCCATCTGGCGCATCAGCGCGCCGATCCGGGTCGTGCCATAGCTTTCGCCGATCAGGTATTTGGGCGAGTTCCAGCGCCGGTGCTCCGACAGCCAGCGGCGGATGAACTGGCTGATTGCTTCGGCGTCCTCGTTGACGCCCCAGAAGACCGAGCCTTGCGTGTCGCCCAGCGTGCGGCTCCATCCGGTGCCGACGGGATCGATGAACACCAGATCGGCCCGGTCCAGCAGTGTTTCAGGATTGTCGCGCACATCATAGGGCGCGGCGCCGTCATCGGCCGGGTCGGATGGCAGCACCACGCGCTGCGGCCCGAACACGCCCATATGCAGCCAGAGCGAGGCCGAGCCCGGTCCGCCATTGAAGATAAAGGCCACGGGCCGGGTGCGCGGATCGGTGGCGCCCTCGCGCAGAGAGGTGGTGTGGAAGATCGCCGCGGTGGGGGTGTTGGCGGCGTCGCGCAGGAACATCTCGCCCGC
>JAIUMW010000062.1 GCA_022565365.1 Oceanicaulis sp. | reverse complement strand
GGGTAGCTCAGCTGGTTAGAGCGCAGGACTCATAATCCTGAGGTCGGGAGTTCAAGTCTCCCCCCGCTACCAAGGAAACTACCCCCTCTACCCATCCCGCTCCGCCGCATGGGTCACGTCTTCGTAGCGCTCCAGAATCGGGGCGGCGTCGACGTCGGCGCAGTCCATCATTTCGGCGACGCGCTGGAGCGCGGCGATGATCATGTGCTGCTCCCAGGGCTGGGCCTTGCGGAAGGACCGCAGGAAGCCCGATTGCAGGAGCTCGGGCGCCTGATCCACCGCGGCGCGCCCGGCCGGGGTGAGCTCTGTCAGCACGGCGCGGCGGTCGGTGGGGCAGCGCCGCCGGGTGACGAGGCCCGCGCGTTCCACCCGGTCCAGGATGGCCGTGATAGTCGGCGGGCTCAGCGACACAGTGTGGGAGAGGGCTTTGAGGGTCATGGTCCCGCCGCGCGCCAGCGCCTGCAGGATCACCAGCTGGGGCGCGGTCAGCCCGGTCTCACGCTCCAGCTCGCGCGAGCGAATGTCCACCGCCCGGATAATGCGCCTCAAGGCAACGAGGATGTCGTCATGTTCGCTCATGACATCGCCATAGCGCGCCGCATTCGCCGGGGAAACCGAATTCGCACAAAAACATTCGGGTCGGAATTAATACCATCGCTGCGGCAGGGTTCCTGGATGAACTCAACCCTGCCTCAGACCGTTGCAAAAACGCCACAATTGGCTCTAACGCTCTCGGATACATACCATAATTCTCTACCAGATATGAAAGATAGGCTGATCTGCGGGCTGATTCAGCGCGAATATCGGCGGCTGCGGTGGCCAGGCGCGCCGCGATGCATATAACAAGCCCACGAAATATCTTTCAGCAAAAGGGGGCATGCAGCATGCGGACTCTGAAACAACGCGCCTTGTCGACAACCATCCTGACCGCGGCGGCTATGACGCTCACAGCGGCGGCGAACGCTCAGGTGGATGTGGTGACGGTCACCGCCACCAAGGTCGAATCAGACGCGCAGAGCATCCCGGTCGCCGTCAGCGCGCTCAGCGCCGGCGACCTGGATGAACTGCGCGTGGACAATTTCACGGACTACCTTGTCCAGCTGCCCGGCATCACGGCGGGCGGGTCCGGTCCGGGCCAGAACACGATCTATATCCGCGGCCTGGCGTCCACGACGCCTAACCTGACGGTGGCCGGCGTGGCCGGGTTGTCGCCCAATGTGGCCTTCTATCTGGATGAGCAGCCGCTGGCCCAGCCGGGACGCAATCTGGATGTCTACGCGGTGGACCTGGAGCGCATTGAGGTGCTGCCCGGACCGCAAGGTACGCTTTACGGCGCCAGCTCCCAGGCCGGCACGGTGCGCCTGATCACCAACAAGCCGGTGCTCGGCGAGTTCCAAGCGTACTCCAATTTCGGCGTGTCCTTCACCCAGGACGGCGCGATGAGCAACAAGGTGGAGGGCGTGGTCAACCTGCCCTTCGGCGAAAACTTCGCTGTGCGCATGGTCGCCTATGTCGACAGCCAGGGCGGCTATATCGACAATGTGGCGGGCACGCGCGACGCGTCGGAATCAGCGCGCTTCCGTCCGGCGGGAACGGTGCGCGCCAATGGCGTGCCGGTCTCGGCCCAGCGTGCGGGCTTCCAGTCCACCGCTGATCTGTCGGGCGTCACCTTCCTGGACGCCGACAACTCGGCCATTGCGCGGGACAATTTCAACTCGGCCACCTATGCCGGCTTCCGGCTGTCGGCGCGCTATGAGTTCAATCCTGACTGGCGCCTGACGGCGGGCTACGCCCAGCAGCGCATCGAGTCTGACGGTGTGTTCTTCGTCGACCCCGAGCTGGACGATCTGCAGATCGAGCGCTTCGAGCAGGATCGCATCGAGGACGAGTTCCGCAATGTGAACTGGACGCTGGAAGGCCGGATGGGCGCGCTGGACGTGGTTTATACCGGTGCCTTCACCGACCGTTCGACGGACCAGCGGGTGGATTATTCCGACTACCTCTTCGTGGGCCAGTACCTGCCCTACTACATCTGCGACGGCTCGGTGAGCTATCCCGGCGCGGCGGACCCGGCCGGTGTGGGCCAGGCGCCAAACCTGGCGGTGAACTCGCCCTCCCAGACCGATGGCTGGACCCATGAGGTGCGCGCCACCACGCCGCAGGACCGGCGTATCCGCGCCACGTTCGGGGCGTTCTACAGCGATTTGACGCTGCAGGAGCGCAATGATTTCGAATATCCCGGCTCCGTAGCGGCCGAACCGTTCGGCCCGTTTGCGCCGAACTTTCCCTTCCCCGGCGCCTACCAGTCCGATCCGGGACCCTTCCCGGCGGGCGTGATCTTCCGCAACGACGTGCAGCGCACCGATGAGCAGCGCGGTGTGTTCGGCGAGGTGACGTTTGACCTGACCGACACGTTCGCCATCACGCTGGGCGCACGCTGGTACGATATCGACGTGAATCTGGAAGGCACCGCCAACTCGTCCTTCTGTAATGCGGGCGCGGCGGCGGACCAGAATGCGTTCGGCACGAACATCTCCGATCTTTATGACGGGTCGGGATCATTCACCTTCATCGGCTCGTGCGATCCGGCCCTGCGCCAGACCTTCACCGAGGCCGACACGGTCGCCAGCATCATCGCGCAGGGGTATACCCCGGCACAGGCCGAGCAGATCTTCAACTCGGTGCGCGCGCCCTCATCGGCCCAGACCGATGGCGTGATCACCAAGATCACCGGCACATGGACGCCGGCGGATAATCTTCTGTTCTACGCCACCTATTCGGAAGGCTTCCGTCCGGGTCTGTTGAACCGTCCGGGCGGCGCGCAAGGTCCGGGCACGTATACCGTGCCGTTCGCGCTCGATACCGACGATGTGCGCAATTACGAGATCGGCTGGAAAACCGAGCTGTTTGACCGCCAGCTGCGCTTCAACGGCAGCGCCTTCTTCGTCGAGGTCGACCGGCTTCAGACCACGATTTTCGATCCGAGCATCGTGAATCTGTTCTTCTCCGACAACGCAGCGGACGCTGAGATCCGCGGTGTGGAAGGGGACATCACCTGGGCGCCGGCCGACATTGAAGGCCTCACGATCGCAGGCGCCTTCTCCTTCCTGGACACCGAGATCACCCGCGTGATCACGCCGACCGACGACGTGACCGCCGGTTCTGATCTGGCGTTTGCCCCGAGCGTCCAGGCCAATCTGCGCGCCCGCTATGAGTGGCCGATGGAGAACGGCTGGATGGCCCATGTGCAGCCGCAGCTGGTATATTCGGACGGCTCGCGCAGCGATGTCATCGACATCAATTCCATTGATCTGGACAGCTACACCCTCCTGTCCATGTCGGCGGGTGTCACAGCCAGCCAGTGGAACGTGGAGCTGTTCGTCGACAACATCACCAATGAACGCGCCCAGTTGAGCAATAACTTCGTGTTCGACCGGGAGCGGGTGACGATCGCACGTCCGCGCACCATTGGACTGCGTGTCGGCGTTCAGTACTGAGCCCGAAACGGCGGCGGCGTTGTATTGCGCCGCCGCCTGCTAATAATGAAGGCGCTCTGCGAGTCAGGGCGCCTTCATTTTTCTGTTTCAGGGGTGTTGTTTGACCACGACCGAGGACACGTCGCCCGAAACGATCCATGAGGCGCAGGCTCTGGTCCGGGCGGGCCGGTTCGACGCCGCCCTGGGTATGGCCCAAGCCATGCTGGAGCGTGATCCATCCGATCTGGAGGCGCTTTATATCGCGGCCGTATGCGCCCGTTATGAGGGACGCACAGCGGACGCGCAGGGCTTCCAGCAGCGCCTGATTGCGGCCAGCCCTGATTTCGGGCGGGTTTATCAGGAGCAAGGCCATCTGCGCCGGGCCGCCGGGGATATGGTCGGGGCGCTCAACGCCTTCCAGCGCGCCACCCAGTGCAATCCGGCCCTGACCGCCAGCTGGCGCGCGCAAGGCGATTTGCTCGAGGCGATGGGCCGCTCGGTTGAAGCCGCCCAGGCGCGCGCGCAAGGCGCGCGGGTGGGGGCTCTGCCGCAAGCCCTGCAGGCGGTGACCCACCATCTCTACGAGGGCCGCCTGGCGCGGGCGGAGGATCTGTGCCGGGCCTATGTCAAACAGCATCCGCGCGATGTGGAGGCGATGCGTCTGCTCGCCGCCATCGGGGTGCGCTTCAACGTGCTCGACGATTCCGAATTCCTGTTGGAAAGCGCGCTGGAATTCGAGCCGGACAATGTCCAGGTGCAGCTCGATTACATCGCCGTGCTGCGCAAGCGCCAGAAATTCGCCGCGGCGCTGGACCAGGCCCGGGCGCTCAAGGCGCGCGATCCGGACAATCCGCTTTTCCTGTCCCATTTCGCCATTGAAAGCCTGCAGACCGGTGATCATGAGACGGCGCTTGAAACCTTCGACGCGGTGCTGGAACGGGTACCCGGCGATGCGGCGACCCTGACCTCGCGCGGCCATGCGCTGAAAACCTGCGGGCGGACGGACGAGGCCATCGCCTCCTACCATTCCGCGATTGATGCGCGGCCCGATCAGGGCGATTCCTGGTATGCCCTGGCCAATCTGAAGACCTATAAATTCTCAGCTGAAGAGCGCGCGCGCATGACCGCGCTGGAGGCGTCAGACCAGCTCTCCTACGCCAGCCGCATCCATCTTTGCTTTGCGCTGGGCAAGGCGCATGAGGATGCCGGCGACCCTGAACGCGCCTTCGCCTTTTATGAGCGCGGCAATACGCTCAAGCGCGTGCAGACGCGCTACACCGCCGAAGGCATGGAGGAGGAGCTGACCGCCCAGGCAGCCCTGTGCACGCCCGAGCTGTTCGCGCGCCAAGGCGGAAAGGGGTATGACGCGCCCGATCCGATTTTCATCGTCGGCCTGCCCCGGGCGGGCTCGACCCTGCTGGAACAAATCCTCGCCTCCCACAGCCAGGTGGATGGCACGCTGGAACTGCCCAATATCCTGGCCCTGTCCCGTTCCCTGCGCGGGCGCCAGCGGGTCAGCGACCGCACCCGCTACCCGCGCATCCTGCACGAGCTGGACGCTGACGCGCTGGAGGCCATGGGACGGCGCTATATCGAGGAGACGCAAATCCACCGCAAGGACGCGCCCTTCTTCACCGACAAGATGCCGAATAATTTCCGGCATATCGCCCTGATCAAGCTGATCCTGCCCAATGCCAAAATCATCGACGCGCGCCGCGCGCCGATGGCGTGTTGCTTCTCCGGCTTCAAGCAATTGTTCGCCGAGGGGCAGGAATTCACTTACGGGCTGGAGGAAATCGGGCGCTATTACCGCGGCTATGTGGACCTGATGGACCACTGGGACCGCGTGCTGCCCGGGCAGGTTTTGCGCGTCATTTACGAAGACGTCGTCGAGGATGTCGAAGCTCAGGTGCGCCGCATCCTGGACTTCTGCGGACTGGAATTCGAACCGGCCTGTGTGGCCTTCCACGAAACCCGGCGCGAAGTGCGCACCGCCAGTTCGGAACAGGTGCGCCAGCCCATCAACACGAGGGGCCTGGAGCAATGGCGCGCCTTTGAGCCCTGGCTTGGACCGCTCAAGGATGCGCTGGGACCGGCCCTGACCGACTGGCGCCGTGACTGCGCCGCGCCCGTTCGCAACGAGGATACGCCATGAAACAGATTGAACCGGCGGTGGTCTTCCCCGCCGCCGCACTGGCCATAGCCGGGGTCGCGTTTGCGGTGCTGGCGGGCGATCAGGCCGAGTTGGCGTTCTCCGCCGTGCGTGGCTGGATCACGCACCATCTGGGCTGGGTGTATTCAGTCGGCGTGGGCGCATTTCTGGTAGGCGCCTTCGTGGTGGCGCTGTCGGACTGGGGCCGTATCCGGCTTGGCCCTCAGGATAGTGAGCCGGAATACAAATTCGTGCCCTGGTTCGCGATGCTGTTCTCGGCGGGAATGGGCATCGGGCTGATGTTCTTCGCCGTCGCCGAGCCGATGACGCACTTCCTCACCGCCCCCTATGCCGAGGCGGAAACGCGCGAGGCCGCGCAACAGGCCATGGTGCTGACCTTCTTCCACTGGGGCGTCCATGCGTGGGCGGTGTATGCGATCGTGGGCCTGAGCCTGGCCTATTTCGCCTTCCGTCACGGCTTGCCCCTGACCATACGCTCGGCGCTCTATCCACTGATCGGGGAGCGCATTTACGGCCCGATCGGGCATGCGGTGGATGTGCTGGCGATCCTGGGCACGCTGTTCGGCGTGGCCACCTCGCTGGGCTACGGCGTCACCCAGATCAATGCCGGGCTAAACGCCCTGTTCGGGATCGGCGTATCGGTGGAGATACAAATCGCGCTGATCGCCGTGATCACGCTGATCGCCACGACATCGGTGCTCGCCGGACTGGATGCGGGCATCCGCCGGCTATCGGTCTTCAATCTGGGGCTGGCGGCGGCGCTGCTTGTCTTTGTGCTGATCGCCGGGCCGACGCTGTTTCTGATCAGCGCCTGGGTGCAGAATATCGGCGAATATATTTCCAGCCTCGCCACGCTCACCTTCAATGTCGACGCCTATGGCGACGGGGTGTGGATCAATGACTGGACGCTGTTCTACTGGGGCTGGTGGATTTCCTGGTCGCCTTTTGTGGGCATGTTCATCGCGCGCATCTCGCGTGGGCGCACCATCCGGGAATTCATTCTGGGCACGCTGCTCGGGCCTACCCTGTTCACCTTTGCCTGGATGACGATTTACGGCAATTCGGCGCTGCAGGTTGCGCTCGCCGACGCCGCCGCCCCGCTGGTGGAAGTGGTCCGCAGCGGAGATACGCCGCTGGCCCTGTTCGCCTTCCTCGACACGCTGCCGTTTGCGTCCATCACGTCTGTAGCAGCGATCCTTTTGGTGACCACCTTCTTCGTGACGTCATCGGATTCCGGCTCGCTGGTGAAGGCGACGCTGGCGTCGGGCGGCTCGCTCACCTCGCCGCTGTGGCAGCGCGTGTTGTGGGCGGTGCTGGAAGGGCTGGTGGCGGCGGTGCTTTTGCTGGCCGGCGGGCTGGCGGCGCTGCAATCGGCAACCATCGCGGCGGCCTTGCCGTTCACGCTGGTGATCATTCTGGCCTTTATCGGGCTGGTGCGCGCCTGGTCCATGGAGACGGCGCGCCGGGCCGGGGTGAAGACAGCGGTCCAGCTGCCGGTGTCCGGTGTGGCGGTGCCCTGGCGGGTGCGGCTGAAGCTGATGTTCGCCCGGCCCGATTCCAAGGAGGTTGCCGCCTGGATCAGCGGCACGGCTGCGCCCGCCTTCGCCGAAGTCGCCGCCGAAATGGAGACGCTGGGACTGACAGGCAAGGTGGAATCAGAAGGCGATGAAGCCCGGCTCACCGTGGGCCATGAGACGGGGCCGGACTTTGTCTACGGCGTCGTGCTCAAGACCTATCCGGGCAAGCACCCGGAGACCGAGCCGGCGCGCGCCGAGGTCTTTCTGAGCGATGGAGGGCGTCATTATGACGTGTTCGGCTACACCTCGGTGCAGCTGATCCGTGACCTGCTGCGCCATTACGAGCGCCACCGCCAATGGATGCATCACCTGAACCGCTAGCGTCGTGTGGAGCGGCTAGTTTCGCGCTGGCGGATTGACCAGGCGGGCGTCCGGGGCGGCGCCGTGTCCCAGGGTTACGCGCCCGTCCACAAGGCGCGCTTCACCGCTGGCGACTTGGCGCAGGCATTCGGGATAGAGCTGGTGCTCGGCCCCGAGCACCCGCGCGGCCAGCGCCTCGGCGTTGTCGCCGGGCAGGACGGGGATGGCGGCCTGGCCGATGATCGGGCCGGCATCCATTTCCGCGCTGACGAAATGCACGCTCGCCCCGGTGAGCTTCACGCCCGCGTCCAGCGCGCGCTGGTGGGTGTCCACGCCCTTGAAGGACGGCAGGAGGGAGGGGTGGATATTGATCATCCGCCCCGTCCAGCGGTTCACGAAACCGGGGGTGAGCAGGCGCATGAAACCGGCCAGGCACACCAGCTCCACGCCCTGATGTTCCAGCTCGGTGTGCAGCGCGTCTTCAAACGCTTCGCGGGTCTCGAACCCTTTGTGATCCACGGTGAGAGCGGTCACGCCGGCGGCTTCAGCGCGCGCGAGCCCCCCGGCGCCGGGCCGGTTGGAGAGGACGCACACGATCTCGGCCGGAAAATCCTGGCTGGCGGCGGCGTCCAGCAGGGCCTGCAGGTTTGAGCCGCGCCCGGAGATCAGCACGCCTGTGCGCACGCGGGCCATCGCCCTAGACCGCTTTGAGCGCGCCGATCACGCGCGCATCCTCGCCCGCAGCGTTGAGCGCAGCGCACACCGCCTCGGCGTCAGCGGGCGCCACGGCGGCGATCATGCCGACGCCGCAATTGAAAGTGCGGCGCATTTCCGCCTCGGCCACGCCGCCCGCTTCCTGCAGCCAGGTAAAGACCGGCGGGCGGGCAAAGCTTGCGTAATCCACCTCAAACTCCAGCCGGTCCGGCAGCATGCGCGGCGTATTCTCGGTGATGCCGCCGCCGGTGATGTGGGCCAGGCCTTTGATCTGGCCGGAGCGGATCAGTGGCAGCAGGGCTTTGACATAGATGCGCGTGGGCTCCAGCAGCGCCTCGCCCAGATTGCGTCCCGGCGCGAAGGGGGCGGGATCGGTCCAGCCGAGATTGGCGTGGGCGGCGATTTTGCGGATCAGCGAATAGCCGTTGGAATGCGGCCCGGAGGAGGCGAGGCCAATCAGGACGTCGCCTGACCGCATGTCCTCATGGCGCGGTAAGAGCGCGCCGCGCTCGGCGGCGCCGACGACAAAGCCCGCCAGATCGAAATCATCGCCCGCATAAAGCCCCGGCATTTCCGCCGTCTCGCCTCCGATCAGCGCGCAGCCGGCGCGGCGGCAGCCTTCGGCGACGCCGGACACGATGGCTGCGCCGCGCACAGGATCGAGGCGGCCAGTGGCGAAGTAATCAAGCAAGAAGAGCGGCTCTGCGCCCTGGGCCAGCACGTCATTGACGCACATGGCCACCAGATCGATGCCCACCGTGTCGAGACGGCCGGTGTCGATGGCGAGCTTCAGCTTGGTGCCGACCCCGTCCGTGCCGGAGACCAGCACCGGATCCTTGAACCCGGCGGCTTTCAGATCGAACGCCCCGCCAAATCCGCCCAGCGCCACATCGGCGCCGGGGCGCGCTGTGGACCGGGCCAGCGGCTTGATGGCCTCGACCAGCGCATCGCCCGCGTCGATATCGACGCCGGCGTCGGCATAGGTCAGACCCTGCTCGGGTGGTGTTCGGGGCGCCAAGGCGGGCCTCCTTCATGCGGCGGACATGAACCGGGTGCATACCTGCGAACGCGCGCCTTGGCGAGGGCCGGGCGCCGCGCAGGGCTTCACCCGGGCGCGGCGCGGCGTATAGTCGGCGGCGACAGGCGTACAGGCTGGAAAGGCGGAGCCATGATACTCAGGCTATTGCAAGTGATCACCAGCGCGCTGGTGCTGATGGCGGGGTGTCTGGCCTCGCCAGCTCAGGCGCGCACGCCCTACACCATCGTTGGCATCGAGATCGACGCCACTGCAGACAACGCCGCCGAGGCCCAGCGCCGGGCCATGTCGGAGGGTCAGGTGCGCGGCGCCCAGCGCCTGATCGCGCGCATGACCCTGCCTGAAGACCGCGCGGCGGCGGGGCTCGGTTCCATCAGCGCCGAGGATGCGGCGGGCCTGATCGCGGGCTTGCGCATGTCCAACGAGCAGCGCTCGGCGACGCGATATCGCGGCGATCTGACCTTGCAATTTGATCCGCGTGCGGTGCGCAGCTTCTTCGCCCAGCGCAACGTCCCCTATGTGGAAAGCCAGGCTTCGCCCGTGCTGGTCGTGCCGGTGCTGGAAGGTGCGGGCGGCGATTCGCTGTGGAGTGGCGGCTGGCATGAAGCCTGGCGCGCGGGCGGATTTCAAAATGCGCTAACGCCCTTTATCGGACTGGGATCGCGTCAGGGCGCGGGCGGCGAACCGCTGGGACTTGGCCTGATCAGCGCCGATGAGGCGCGCCGGATCGACGAAACGGCGCTGCGTGCACTGGCCGATGTTTATGGCGTCAACACGGTGGCCGTGGTGCTGGCGCGCGCCGGCGGCGGGCAGGTGCGCACGGTGGGCGTGGTGCTCAATTTCGGACCGGCCGGATCCACGCGCGAAGATCTGACCGCCGTGGCCGGCGCGGGCGATTTTCGCGAGGCGGCGCGCCGGATTGTCGAGCGCCGCGAAGAGGACTGGAAGCGCCGCTCGGTGGTGCGCGGCGGTGAGGAAGCCGAGCTGCAGATCACCATACTGTTCTCCACCCTGACCGAATGGCGCACCCTGCAGGGCGCGGTGGCCGGCGCCTCGCTGGTGCAGTCGGCGCGTCTGGATGCGCTGTCGCGCACCGGTGCGGCCATGGTGCTCAGCCATCGCGGCGCGCGAGAGCAGCTGGCGTCAGAGCTGGATGCGCGCGGCGCCCGGCTGGAGCGCGATCCCGACCTTGGATGGACCGTCCGCAGCCGTCGATGACCCGCACCCAGCTCGCCCTCGACCTGGCCCTGGCGCCGGACTACCGGGCCGAAAGCTATGCGGTGAGCGAGGCCAACGCCTCGGCGCTGGCGCTGGTCAATCGCTGGCCGCGCTGGCGCCAGGGTCACCTCCTGCTGCTGGGCCCGGCAGGCGCAGGCAAGACCCATTTGTCCACCGTCTGGGCGGCGCGCGCTGATGCGCTGCGTCTCGATCCGGCGACCTTGAGCGGTGATCTCACGCGCGTGGGGCGCGGTGGCGCGGTGCTGGTGGAGGATTGCCATCTGGGCGTGGACGAGGCGGGCCTGTTCCACCTGCTCAACCGCGCCGCTGGCGATGCCGGGGTGACGGTGCTGATGACAGCGGCGCGCGCGCCGGTCGAGTGGCCGGTGACGCTCGCTGATCTCGCCTCGCGCCTCAAAGCCGCCGAGACGGCTGTGCTGCACGAACCCGATGATGCGCTTTTGCGTCAGGTGATGGAGAAGCTGGTGCGCGACCGGCGCACGCCGCTATCGCCGGGCGTGCTTGACTACCTCCTGCCGCGCATGGAGCGCTCGGTGGAGTTTGCGCGCCGGCTGGTGGCCTGGCTCGACCGTGAAGCCTTGGCCCGCAAAGGGCCGGTGACGCGCACCCTGGCGCGCGAGGCGCTGGAAGCGCTGGTCACGCCATGAGGGGAATCGCGCTAGTGACAGGCCATGGCAAGGGAAGGGCATGATGATAGACGCGCCGCGCACCTCCCCTGCGCCGGAAGAGGCAGAGACACCCGAGGCGCCCGCGACAGGGCTGGCGAGCCCGCGCGACCGGTTCCTGAACCGGGAGCTGTCCTGGCGGCAATTCAACTGGCGGGTCCTGGAAGAGGCGGGCAATGAGCGCCATCCCTCGCTGGAGCGCCTGCGCTTTTTGTCGATCTCGGCGAGCAACCTCGATGAGTTCTACATGGTGCGCGTGGCTGGCCTGCGCGCCCAGATCCGTAACGGGCTGGACCGGCCGGGCCAGGACGGGCTGACCCCGTCTGAGCAGCTTGAACGCATTGATGTAGAAGCCAACGCCCTGATGGACGCCCAGCAGTCGGGCTGGCGGGCGGTGCGCGGCGCACTGGCCGCCGACGGCATCGAACTGGTCGAGCTGGACAAGCTGACCCGCGCCGAACGCAGCTGGTTGCGCGATGATTTCCTGGCCCACACCCTGCCTGTGATCACGCCGCTGGCGATTGATCCGGCCCACCCGTTTCCGTTCATCCCCAATCTGGGCTTTGCGGTGGCGCTGATACTGCGCCGCCAGAGCGACAAGCGGGTGATGAACGCGCTGGTGCCGCTGCCTGCGGGGGTGAAGCGCTTCATCGAGATTCCGTGCGAGGCGCGCGATGCGGAAGGGCGTCCGGGCAAACGCTTTATCGCGCTGGAATCGGTTTTGATCCTGTTCGTGGACGCGCTGTTTCCCGGCTATGACCTGGTCGCCAAGGGCGTGTTCCGGATCATCCGCGACAGCGATATCGAGATTGAGGATGAGGCCGAGGATCTGGTGCGCGAGTTCGAGCAATTGCTCAAACAGCGCCGGCGCGGGGTTCTGGTGCGTCTGAAAATGGACGCGTCCATGCCCGAGGACATGCGCCGCTTTATCGCCCAGCACCTGCATGCCGAGCGTCAAGACGTGCAGCTGGTGGACGGTCTTCTGGGCCTGTCCCAGCTGTCCCAGATGATCCCCGATGACCGCAACGAGCTGAAGTTCGAGCCTTATGAGCCGCGTTTTCCCGAGCGTATCCGGGACTTTGGCGGCGATTGTTTTGCGGCCATCCGCGCCAAGGACCTGATCGTCCACCACCCCTATGAAAGCTTTGACGTGGTGGTGCAGTTCCTGCGCCAGGCCGCTGGCGACCCGGATGTGGTGGCGATCAAGCAGACGCTCTACCGGACCTCCAAGAACTCGCCCATCGTGGCCGCCCTCATCGAGGCGGCGGAGAACGGCAAGAACGTCACTGCGCTGGTGGAGCTCAAGGCCCGGTTTGACGAGGAGGCCAACCTCAAATGGGCGCGCTATCTGGAGCGCGCCGGCGTCCAGGTCGTCTATGGCTTCATGGAGTACAAGACCCACGCCAAGATCTCGCTGGTGGTGCGCCGCGAGGGCGCGGATTTGCGCACCTACGCCCATTTCGGTACGGGCAATTACCACCCGATCACGGCGCGCATTTATACCGATTTGTCGCTGTTCACCTCCGATCCGGCCTTCGGGCGCGATGCGGGGCGGGTGTTCAACTATGTCACCGGCTATGCGCGCCCGACCGGGCTGGAGCATCTGGTGATCTCGCCCATGGGCATGCTGGAATTCATCCTGGACAAGATCGACCGCGAGATCGCCAACGCCCGCGACGGCAAGCCGGCGGCGGTTTGGGCGAAGATGAATTCGCTGGTCCATCCGGCGGTGATCGACAAGCTGTACGAGGCGAGCCAGGCCGGCGTGCGCAGCGAGCTGATCATTCGCGGGATTTGTTGCCTGCGCCCCGGCGTGCCGGGCCTGTCGGAGAATATCCGGGTCAAATCGATCATCGGCCGCTTTCTGGAGCATTCGCGCATCGCCTGTTTCGCCAATGGCGCGCCCATGCCCTCGCCCCAGGCCGAGATATATATCTCCAGCGCCGACTGGATGCCGCGCAATCTGGACCGGCGCGTCGAGACGCTGTGCCCGATCCTTAATCCCACCGTCCACCGCCAGGTGCTCGCCCAGATCATGGTGGCCAATCTCAATGACGAGACCCAGAGCTGGTACATGCAGCCCGACGGGCGCTATGTGCGGGGGGACACAGACGGCGTGGCCGATCCGTTCAGCGCGCACGCCTATTTCATGACCAATCCCAGCCTGTCGGGGCGGGGTCAGGCCCTCAAGACCGATCAGCCGCCGGCCTTTCCCTTCGTCGGTCCGCGC
>JAIUMW010000061.1 GCA_022565365.1 Oceanicaulis sp. | reverse complement strand
TTCGAGGCTGATCTGAAAGCCGATCCCAAGGAGCGCTCGGAGCATCTCATGCTGCTGGATCTCGGCCGTAACGATGTCGGGCGTGTCGCCACACCGGGCAGCGTGCGGGTGACCGAGCGCGAGAATGTCGAGCGCTACAGTCATGTCATGCACCTGGTCTCCAACGTGGAGGGTGATCTGGCCGAAGGCGAGGACGCTGTCTCCGCCCTGATGGCCGGCTTCCCGGCTGGCACGGTTTCGGGCGCCCCCAAGGTGCGGGCCATGGAGATTATCGACGAGCTGGAGCCGCACCGGCGCGGCGTATATGCCGGGGCGGTGGGTTATTTCGGCGCCCAGGGCGATATGGACGTGTGCATCGCCCTGCGCACCGCCGTGGTCAAGGACGGGCGCATGCACGTCCAGGCCGGCGCCGGCGTGGTGCTCGATTCCGATCCCGAAGCCGAGCGCCAGGAAACCGTGAACAAGGCGCGCGCCCTGTTCCGCGCCGCCGCCGAAGCCTGGCGGTTCGTGTGATCTCACAGCTATGGGTGTAAAAGTGCTCGCGTCCGGGCCCGCGGCTCGTATAGCGTTGGCGGCTTGCGAGCCAGACAGCTCCCGGGGACAGGCATGCCGGATTGGTTCACCGTAGATACGTTTCAAATGGTGTTCGTGCTGCTGCTGGTCGGCGCGGTGTTTTTCGGCTTTGCCCGGGAAATCCTGCCGCCTGACATCATTGCGCTGGTGGCGATGGGGCTGTTGCTGATCACCGGCATTCTGACCGCAAACGAGACCTTGTCGGTGTTCTCCAACGCGGCGCCGATCACCGTGGCGGCGCTGTTTGTTCTATCCGCGGCGCTGGAGCGAACCGGGGTCATTGACGCCGCCGCCAAGCTGGTGTCGCGCCTGTCCAAGGGCTCGCACCCCGCAACGGCTCTGATCGCGCTGATGGCCGGCGTGATCGGCATGAGCGCCTTCATCAACAATACGCCGATTGTGGTGGTGGTCATCCCGGTGGCCATCGGCCTGGCGCGCTCGCTGGGCGTGGCCCCGTCGCGCTTTCTGATCCCGGTCTCCTTCGCGGCGATTTTCGGCGGCACCACAACGCTGATCGGCACATCGACCAACCTCCTGGTCGACGGCGTGGCCCAGACCGGCGGCATGGCCGCGTTCGGCATTTTCGAGATCACAGCGGCCGGCGCCATCATGGCGGTGGTGGGCTGCATCTATCTGGCCATCGCCGGGCCCTTCCTCCTGCCCGACCGCGACACGCTCGCCGGGCTGCTCCCCGATCCCAAGGAACGCCGCTTCCTGGCCCATGTCGCGGTGCCGTTTGATTCCGAACTGATCGGCAAGACCCTCAATGAGGCGGGCCTGACCGCCCGCAAGGGCTTCTCCATCGTGGACGTGGTCCGCAAGCGCCAGTCCCTGCGCCACGCCCTGGCCGATGTCGTGATCGAGGGCGGGGACCGGATCGTCGTGAAATCGCGCATGTCCGAGATGCTGTCCCTGCGTGAGCAAGGCGATGTGGCGCTGGGCATCACCGGCGGGCGCCACGAGTTCGCGCCCATCGAGACCAGCGAAACCGTAATGCGCGAAGGCGTGATCGGACCCAATTCGGGCCTGAGCGGGCGCCCGCTCGGCCGGCGGGGTCTGGCGCGGCTCTATGGCGTGTATGTGCTGGCGGTCCACCGGCGCGGGGAGAACGTGTCGCGCAAGGGCGAGGCGCTGCGCCTGGAGGTGGGCGACACCCTGCTGGTGGAGGGCGCGCCGACCGATCTGCGCACCATGTTCGATGACGGGCTGCTGAATAATCTCGCCGAACCGCAGGACCGCCCCTGGCGCCGCGAAAAAGCGCCTATCGCCATCGCCGCGATCGTGGCCGTGATCGCACTGTCCGCGTTCGAAGTGCTGCCCATCGTCGCGTTGGCGCTGATCGCCGCGGGCGCGGTGATCGCGCTGGGCTGCCTGGATCCCAAGGACGCCTACGATTCCATCCAGTGGAATATTCTGGTTCTGATCTTCGGCATGCTGGCGGTCGGCATGGCGCTGGAGAAGACCGGCGCGGCCGCCATGCTGGTCGGGTTCCTTGCCCAACATGCCGCAGGCCTTGGGCCCATCGCCGTGCTGGCGATGATCTATGTGATCACGTCGGCGCTGACCGAGACCATCTCCAACAACGCCGCCGCCATCCTGATCACGCCCATCGCCATGGGTCTGGGCGTGGAGCTGGGCGTGGACCCGCGCGCCTTCGTGGTCGCGGTGATGTTCGCGGCCAGCGCCAGCTTCGCGACGCCCATCGGGTATCAGACCAATACGCTTGTCTATAACGCGGGCGGATACAAATTCATGGACTTCGTGCGAATCGGTTTGCCGCTTAACATCCTCCTCGCCGTGGTGGCCGTGATCGTGATTCCGATCTTCTGGCCGCTGTAAATGGCGTGCATACACGACCCGTTACATGGGCCGCCCGCACGCGCTAGGATGAGCCTGACAGGACCCAAGAATAACCAGGGACGCCCGTGACCCGACCGTTCAACACCCGCCAGCTGCCATTCTTCCTGACGGCGCCCTCGCCCTGCCCCTATTTGCCCGGGCGGCTGGAGCGCAAGGTGTTCACCCGCGTCGATCCGCACGAAGGCCCCGGCCTCAACGACACCCTGACCCATGCCGGTTTCCGCCGGTCCCAGGCGATCCTCTACCGCCCGGCCTGTGAGCGTTGCGCAGCCTGCAAATCGGCGCGCATCCCCGTGGATGAGTTTTCGCCCAGCCGCAGCCAGCGCCGCATCATCCGCCGCAACCAGTCATTATTGCGCCTGCCGCGCCAGGCCGAGGCGACGCCCGAGCAATACGCCCTCCTGAGCCGCTATCTCGACGGCCGTCACGGCGATGGCGACATGGCGGGCATGGATTTCTTCGACTTCGCCACCATGGTGGAGGAAGGCGCGGCGCGCACCGAGATGGTGGAATACCGCGACGCGGCGGGCGCGCTGGCCGCTGCGGTGCTGGTGGACCGGCTGCAGGACGGCTTTTCGCTGGTCTATTCCTTCTTCGACACCGAGCGCGAGCGCGACAGCCTGGGCGCCTTTATCATCCTGGATCACATTGCGCGCGCCAAAGAGGCGGGCCTGCCTTACGTCTATCTTGGATACTGGGTGCAAGGCAGCCGGAAGATGGATTACAAGGCGCACTACCATCCGCTGGAGGTGCTGGAGCCTTCAGGCTGGCGCCTCTTGGCTGACAGTGACCGCCTCGCCGCGCCCGAACCACTCAAGCAAGTGGGCTGAACGGGGCCGGATCACACAACAATAACTTTCGGGGGAGAGACATCATGGATCGCCGCACATTCCTTTCCGGCGCCGCTATTGTGGCTGCCGGGACCGCCAGCGCCTGCTCGCAGGACGCAGCCCCGCAGAACGGACCGGCAGCGCCGGCTGTCGCGCGCCGGCGCACCCGGCGCCTGCGCATGGTGACCACCTGGCCAGCGGGCTTTCCGGGTCTGGGCACGGCGGCGGAGCGCACGGCGGACTACATCCGCGAAATGTCGGGCGGAGAGCTGGACATCCGCGTCCATGGCGCGGGCGAGATCGTCGGCGCGTTCGAGGTTTTCGACGCGGTCTCCGGCGGCGTCGCCGACATGTATCACGCGGCGGAGTATTACTGGCAAGGCCGCTCGCCGGCCTATAATTTCTTCTGCTCGGTCCCCATGGGGCTGACCGCCACGGAGATCATGGGCTGGGTGGAGTATGGCGGCGGCCAGGAGCTCTGGGACGAGCTGGCCGGTCAGTTCAATCTGATCGCCTTCCAGGCGGGCAATACCGGCCATCAGATGGGCGGCTGGTTCAAGCGCGAGATCAATACGCTGGCTGATTTCCGGGGCTTGCGCATGCGCATCCCGGGCATCGCCGGCAATGTCATCCGCGAGCTGGGCGGCGCCGCCGTGGCGCTGTCTGGCGGGGAGATATATCAGGCGCTGCAATCAGGCTCGATCGACGCCACCGAATGGGTAGGACCGTGGAATGACATGGCGTTCGGCTTCTACCGCGAGGCCCCGTATTATTACGGCCCGGGCTTCCATGAGCCGGGCGCGGCGCTGGCGGTGGGCATCAACCGGGGCGTCTGGGACTCGCTGTCGTCGGATCATCAGGCCATCGTGCGGGCCGCCTGCCGGGCGGCCAATAACCAGAGCGTGGCCGAGTTCACCTATCAGAACGGCCTGGCGCTGGAGACGCTTCGCACCCGCCATGGCGTGCAGCTGCGCGATTTCTCTGACGAGATCTGGCGCGAGATCGGGCGCGTCTCCGAACAGGTGGTCGCCGACAGCGCGCAGAACGATCCCCTGACCCGGCGTGTCTATGACAGCTATATCGAGGCGCGCCGCGTGATGCGGGCCTGGAGCTCGATCTCCGAAGCGCCCTATCTGCAGCGCCGCGACATGATCCTGGGGGGCTAGCGCCATGCGCGCAGGCGACGCGCTGCTCCTGATCCTGCTGGG
This sequence comes from Oceanicaulis sp., assembly GCA_022565365.1. Classification (GTDB taxonomy): domain Bacteria; phylum Pseudomonadota; class Alphaproteobacteria; order Caulobacterales; family Maricaulaceae; genus Oceanicaulis. The sequence continues at coordinate 8,971 of JAIUMW010000061.1, read as the reverse complement.
CGCGACCCTGGCGGGCCTGGCGGCGGACGCCTTTACGGGCGGCGCGCTGGGCGGGTGGTTTCAGGCCAGTCTGCCAGCATTGGGCCAGCAAACCGGCGCCGCACTGGGCCGGGCGGGTCTCGTTCTTTCACCGCTGCTGCTGGTTCCGCTGCTCGCCGGGGTCTGGGGCCGCTTCGCCGGTTTGCCAGCGCCGATGGAGCGCCTGCTGCGCCGGGGCGCACTCGCCATTGATGCGGTGAGCCTCACCATTGCCGACATGGCCCGCTGGGCGGCGCTGGCGCTGGTGGTGGTCACCGCCGTAATCGTCATCCAGCGCTATGTGTTCGGCGTGTCCTTCACCCGCCTGCAGGAAAGCGTGATCTATCTGCATTCGGCGCTGTTCCTGCTGACCAGCGCCGCCGCCCTGCTCAATGGCGGGCATGTGCGCGTCGACATTATCTACTCAAAGCTTTCAGCCCGCGCGCGCGCCTGGACCGATCTGGCGGGAACCTATCTCGCCCTGATCCCGATGTGCTGGCTGATCCTGATCACCTCGACCGGCTATGTGGGATCAGCCTGGCGCATCATGGAGCGTTCGCGCGAGGGCGACGGCCTGCCGCTGATCTTCCTGCTCAAGACGATGATCCCGCTCTTCGCCGTGCTGATGATCCTTCAGGGCGCCTCCATGGCCGCGCGCGCCGCGCTCACCCTTGCCGGGCGCACCGCCCCGCCCACGCCCGGCGATCTGGCCGGGCAGGAGCTCTAGGGTCATGAACTGGCTGATCGACCTCCTGCCCTTCATCATGTTCGCGGCCGCCTTCGCCGCCCTGCTGCGCGGCTATCCCGTGGCGTTCACGCTGGCCGGCGTGGCCATCGCGTTCGCCCTGATCGGACTGGCGCTGGATCTGTTTGATCCCCTGCATCTGCGCGCCTTCCCGCAGCGCATCTACGGCAACATCATGGAGATGGACAAGGCGATCCTGGTGGCCGTGCCGCTGTTCGTCTTCATGGGCGTGATGCTGGAAAAATCACGCATCGCGGAGGAATTGCTCGAAGCCATGGGCGCCCTGTTCGGCGCCATGCGCGGGGGGCTGGGCATCTCGGTTGTGATCGTGGGCGCGCTGCTGGCCGCCTCCACCGGCATTGTCGGCGCGACGGTGGTGACCATGGGGCTGTTGTCCCTGCCCACCATGCTCAAGCGGGGCTACGATCCGGGCCTGGCGTCGGGCACCATCGCGGCGTCAGGCACGCTGGGTCAGATCATTCCTCCGTCCATCGTTCTGGTGTTGCTGGGCGATCAGCTGTCATCGGCCTATGCGGACGCCCAGCGCCGTCAGGGCATTTTCTCGCCTGATATCATCTCGGTGGGCGATCTGTTCGCCTGCGCGCTCATCCCCGGCCTGATGCTGGTGGGCGCGTATATCCTCTACCAGGTGTTCGTCGCCGTAACCCGGCCCGGCGCCGCGCCCGCAGCCCCGCGCTCTGAGGTGAAGGCCGACTGGGGCAAAATCCTCGCCGCCCTCCTGCCGCCGCTGGCGCTCATGATCGCGGTGCTCGGCTCGATCCTGAGCGGGCTGGCCACACCCACCGAAGCAGCCGCCGTCGGCGCGGTCGGCGCGACGTTTCTGGCGGGCTTTCGCAATGCCGGGGGCAGCGCCAACCCGCAGGCCGGACGGGCTGTCGTGGCCGCTGGCGCGCTGGCGCTGGCGGCGCTGATCGGATCGGCGTTGATGTTCAATTTGCGCTCCGGGGCGCCCGGCGCCGCCCTGACCGCCGGTTATCTCATGGCCGCCCTGGCCGCCGCAGGGGGCGCGTTCGCGCTGTGGCGCCTGCATCGCACCGGTGTGCTGGACCAGGTAATGCGCTCCACCGCGCAAATCTCGGCCATGGTGTTCGTGATCCTGATCGGCGCCAGCCTGTTCGCCCTGGTGTTCCGGGAGCTGGGCGGCGATGAGACCGTGCGCGCCGCTCTAGAGGCCGTACCGGGGGGCATTTACGGCGCGCTGGCCGTGGTCATGATCATCATGTTCCTCCTGGGCTTCTTTCTCGACTTTATCGAGATCACCTTCGTGGTGGTGCCCATCGTGGCGCCGGTGCTCTTGTTCATGGGTGTGGACCCGATCTGGCTGGGCGTGCTGATGGCGCTGAATCTCCAGACGAGTTTCCTGACACCACCGTTTGGTTTTGCGCTATTCTATTTGCGAGGCGTCGCCCCGCCGCAGGTCGCCACGGCAGCGATCTATCGCGGCGCCTTGCCCTTTGTCGGCATCCAGATCGCGGCGATTACTGCAGTGATCGCCCTGCCCTGGCTGGCGACCGCATTGCCAAGGATGCTTTATGGCTAACGACGCGCGCCGGCTTCAGCTGCAACGAATCTTTATCGTCGCCCTGGCGCTGGGCCTGACCGCCGTTTTCGTCTGGATGATCCGCGACTTTCTCGGCGCGCTGTTTCTGGCCGGGGTGATGGCGATCTTCCTGATGCCGGTGCAGCGCTGGCTGTCCTCATTATTGGGCGGGCGGCCCAAAATCACAGCCTCACTTCTCCTGGTGCTGGCCATCTTTCTGATCCTGCTGCCGTTCCTGGCGATTCTGGCGGTGGTCGCCCAACAGGCGGTTGAGGTGGGCCAGACGGTCCTGCCCTGGCTGCAGGGCGAGATCCGCAATTTTCGCGAAGAGGGCCTGGCCGGCCTGCCCGAATGGGTCCCGTTCAAGGACGCCCTCGCCCCCTATCAGAGCGAGATGGCCAGCCGCCTCAACCAGCTGGCGTCAGGGCTTGGCGGCGCGGTCATCAACGGCCTGACTCGCGCCACCGGCGGCGCGCTGGGCTTTGCGCTGGGCGCCATCGTCTTCCTGTTCGCCCTGTTCTACCTGCTCACCGCTGGCGAAAGCTCGCTCAGGGGCGCGATGAATTTGCTGCCTATGCGCGACACCGACCGCACCTTGCTGGCCGAGCGCACCCTGTCCACCATCCGCGCCACCGTGAAGGGCACCTTCATCATCGCCCTCATCCAGGGCACGCTCACCGGCGGCGCACTGGCCGCTGCAGGCGTGCCGGGCGCGGTGTTCTGGGGCGCGGTGGCGGGGCTGATCTCGATCATCCCGGCCATTGGCACGCCGCTGGTCTGGGGTCCGGCTGTGATCTGGCTGTTCGCCACCGGCTCGACGATGTCCGCCATCGCCCTGGCCATATTCGGCTTCGTCATCATCATGAATGTGGACAATGTCCTGCGCCCGATCCTGGTGGGCAAGGACGCCAAGATGAGCGATCTGATGGTGCTCTTGTCCACGCTGGGCGGCCTGACCCTGTTCGGCTTTATCGGCCTGGTGATCGGGCCGGTGATCGCGGCCCTCTTCACCTCGGTCTGGTTCATCTATGCGCGCACCTACGAGCAGCTGCTCAACGAGGATGACTCGCCTCAGGACGATTCGCCTCAGGCCGGCGATCCGCCCGCATAGGTCTGCAGCGCCGCGATCCGCTTGGGGATTGGCGGGTGGGTGGTGAACATCCCCATGAATGACGCGGTGTCGTTATCGAGGAACATCTGACGCACCTCTTCGGGCGCGCCCTCGATGGCCGAGCGGCCGGAAATCTTGTTCAGGGCCGAGATTATGGCGTCGGGATTGCGTGTCAGCTCCACCGCGCCGGCGTCGGCCATGTATTCGCGTTTCCGCGACATGGCGAAGCGGATCATGATCGCCAGAACATAGCTCAGCACGACGATTCCCAGCGCCACGATGATCAGCACGCCGGCATTGCCGCCGCCGCCCCGCCGGGCCCCGCCCGCACGCGCCATCGAGCCGTGAAGCATGCCGCGCGCGAAGATCTGGCCAACAAAGGAAATGATCCCGACAAAGATGATCGAGATCACCAGCAGCCGCACATCGCGATTGCGGATATGGGTAAGCTCGTGGGCCAGCACGGCCTCCAGCTCGTCATCATTGAGGCTCTCCATCAGCCCGCGCGTCACCGTCACCGCGGCCTGGCGCTCACTGAGCCCGGTGGCGTAGGCGTTGAGCGCCGGCGTCTCGATAATGCGCAGGGCGGGCATGGTGATCCCGCGCGAAATGCACAGGTTTTCCAGGAGATTATAGAGCTTGGGCTCAGCCGTGCGGCTGACCGTCCGCGCGCCGGTGGCCGCATCGATCATCTTCTGATAGCCGAGCCAGGCGATGATGAACCAGACCCCGGCGGCCACCAGCACGAAGGGGATGGCTGACAGCGTCCAGTCCAGCGCCAGCGCGAACTCCTGCTCGCCCGGCGCATCCACCGACCAGGCGATCATCAGCAGCGCGCCGGCATAGGTCAGCGCCAGCAACAACACCGGAAACCCCGCCATCAGGACGATGGATTTCAGGTTATTGTTCCAGATATGCGTGCGCAGACCCGCCGCAGCGATCATGGGCGGCTCCTCCGGAGCGTATCAGACGTCCCCGCCTAGAACGACACCGACGGGGTGGCGCGCTCGGTTCCGCCGATTTCGAAGAATTCCTTGGCGGTGAAACCGAACATGCCCGCCAGCACGACCGCCGGGAATTGCTCGATAGCCGTGTTGTACTCCGACACCGCATTGTTGAAGAAGCGGCGCGCGGCGGCGATCTTGTTTTCCAGATCCGCCAGCTCGTTCTGGAGCTTGAGGAAATTCTGGTTCGCCTTCAGGTCCGGATAGGCTTCCGACAGGGCGAACAGCTGACGCAGCGCGCCCGACAGCATGTTCTCCGCCTGAGCCAAGTCTTTCACCGAGCTGGCGTCCACCGCCTGCTGACGGGCTTTGACCACGTTCTCCAGCGTCTGGCTCTCGTGAGCGGCATAGCCTTTCACCGTCTCCACCAGGTTGGGGACCAGATCGTGGCGCTGCTTGAGCTGGACGTCGATATCGCCCCAAGCCTGACGCGTCGTCTGACGCAGGGCGACCAGGCGGTTGTAGATCAGGACGATGACCAGGCCGATCACCACGATGATGGCCAAAAACACCATGAATTCCATGTCGCACTCCTCAAGCACGGCGCGAGTCTGCGCCTCTTGCCTCATGGTTTAACGTGCGCGCGCGCAGACGCCAACTGACAACGCAGACAGGGTCAACGTCCAGTCAAGCGCGAAGGCGATCGCATTTGCGTCCGGAACCCCTGCCCGCCTCCCCTTGAGGGGAAGACAATCGCATTTGGAACGGTCTTGGTGGAAGGCGGCGCTGTCCACTCTCCCTCCCCCTCTGGGGAGGGCCGGGGTGGGGGGGACGCGCCCTTTCAGCAACCGGGACGTCACCCGTCACCTCCGCACACCCCACCCCGTCAGACGCCTTCGGCGTCTGACCCCGCTCAAGGGGAGGGAAAAAGTGCTCATGGCTCTAACGCGTTAGCCCTGCCTCAAGGGGAAGGAGGGCGCATAGCGTCGGCTTAACCAAAATCAGCGCCCGTCAAAGCGCTTCGACGAGAAGCCCTTGGGCGCCAGCTTGCCGGCCTGCGCGCGGCGGCCCTCGAACAGGCGCCAGTCCTCGACCAGATGCCGCCGGCCCGCCGGATCGATGCGCACGAGGCCCTCTTCGCTGGCGAACACCGTGATGTCGGCGAGCCCGGCCTGCTTGGAGCCGCCGATCAGGCGCACGCCCTTGCCGCGCACCATGTCGGGCATGTCGTCGAGCGGGAAGACGAGCAGCTTGCGGTTCTCGCCCAGCACGGCCACTCGGTCGCCGGTCACCGGGACGGCGGCCATAGCGCGCGCGCCGGCGGCCAGGGTGAGCACCTGACGCCCGGCCCGCTTGGCTGCGGGCAGCTCCTTTTCCTCCACCACGAAGCCATGGCCCGATGTGGAGGCGAGCAGCAGCTTGCGCGCCGGATCATGGCGCATAAGCGCCACCGGATCGGCGTCATCAGCGGCGTCCACCATCAGGCGCACCGGCTCGCCAAACCCGCGCCCGCCGGGCAGCTTGGCCGCATCAAGCGTGAACCAGCGCCCGTCCGTGGTGAACAGGAGAAGCTTGTCAGTGGTCTCCGCCTTCACCGCGAACAGGGTCTCGTCCCCGTCCTTGTGCTTCAGGGTGGAGAGATCATCCACATGGCCTTTCAGGGCGCGGATCCAGCCCATGCGCGACAGGATGACGGTGATCGGCTCGCGTGCGATCAGCGCTTCATCCACCGCGTCGGACAGGTCGGCGGACGGCGCGTCGGCGAAATCGGTGCGGCGCTTGCCCAGCGGCGTGGTGGGCCCGAAGCGCTTCTTCACCTCGGCGATTTCGCTGTCCACGGCTTTCCACTGCACCGCCTCGTCGGCGATCAGCTCCTGCAGCGCCGTGCGCTCACCGCCCAGCGTGTCCGCCTCGGCGCGCAGCGTCATCTCTTCCAGCTTGCGCAGGGAGCGCAGGCGCATGTTCAGGATCGCCTCGGCCTGGCGCTCGGTCAGGCTGAAGGCCACCATCAGCACGGGGCGCGGCTCGTCCTCCTCGCGGATGATGCGGATCACCTCGTCGAGATTGAGGAAGGCGATGATATAGCCGGCCAGCACCTCCAGCCGGTCCTCCACCTTCTCCAGCCGGGCGCGGGCGCGGCGCACCACCACCACCTGGCGGTGGTCGAGCCAGATGCGCAGCGCCTCTTTCAGCCCCACCACGCGCGGCGCGCCCGTCGCGTCCAGCACGTTCATGTTCATGGCAAAGCGCACTTCCAGATCGGTGACCCGGAACAGCGATTCCATAAGCAAGGCCGGATCGACGCTGCGGTTCCTGGGCTCGAACACGACGCGGATATCCTCCGCGCTTTCGTCCATCACATCAGCCAGCAGCGGCAGCTTCTTCTGCTCCATAAGCGCGGCGATGCGCTCGATCAGGCGCGATTTCTGGATGAGGTAGGGAATTTCGGTGACCACCACGCGCCACTGGCCGCGGGTCAGCTCCTCCACCTCCCAGCGCGCGCGCAGGCGGAAGCCCCCGCGCCCGGTCTCATAAGCCTCCAGCATGGACTGGGCCGGCTCCACGCACACCCCGCCTGTGGGGAAGTCGGGACCCTTGACGTAATTCATCAGGGTCTCGGTGGCGGCATTGGGCGTCTTGATCAGATGGCGCGCCGCATCGCACAGCTCGGCGGCGTTATGGGGCGGGATATTGGTGGCCATGCCCACCGCAATGCCCGCCGAGCCATTGGCCAGAAGGTTCGGGAAAGCCGACGGCAGCACCAGCGGCTCTTCATCCTCGCCGTCATAGGTGGTGCGAAAATCGACGGTGCCAACGTCATAATCCTGCAGGATCAGGCGGGCGGCTTCGGTCAGGCGCGCCTCTGTATAGCGCATGGCCGCCGCGCCATCGCCGTCCACATTGCCGAAATTGCCCTGGCCCTCGACCAGCGGATAGCGGCTGGCGAAATCCTGGGCCAGGCGCACCAGCGCCTCATACACCGCCTGGTCGCCATGGGGGTGGAAGCGGCCGATCACATCGCCCACCACGCGCGCGCATTTCTTGAACGCCGAATCCGGGTCCAGCTTCAAAAGCCGCATGGCGTAGAGCAGGCGCCGGTGGACAGGCTTCAGCCCGTCGCGCGCATCGGGCAGCGCCCGCTGGGTGATGGTGGACAAGGCATAGGCGAGATAGCGCGAGGACAGCGCGTCTTCAAAGCTCTCCTCGAAAATCCGCCCGCCGTCTCCGGGAAACTGCTCGCCCATGTCGTCCTCGCGATTCGATCAGGCACGACTATACGCGGTGAATGGCAGGAGCGAGGGGTATGGGGTGCAGCCCCGTCAACACCTGATCACGTCTCCCACGGCCGCCCCCGCCGCGCGTCGTTCGCCGTACGCAATCGGATGACGCGGCCATCACGGATCCAGACTTCCGCCCCGCCAAGTTCTTCGCGCGCCACATCATCGAGCAGGATGGCGGCGCAGCGCCGCTTGCGCCAGGCGCTGGCGCGGCCCTGAAACAGGATCAGATCGGCGCGCTCGCAATCTTCCACCAGCGCTGCGGGAGTGCTCGTGGCCGCGATCAGCACGCCCTCCACCGTGCGGCCCGCGCAGCCCAGCGCGTCACAGGCAAGCCCTGCGCGTTCAGGGCGCGCCCCGCCCTCCCCGGCCCTTTGCAGGAAAACCGTGGAGGCGAAGCGCGCGCGTCTTGTTTTGGTCGCCTGAAAGCCTGCGCCCTCTTCGAAACGGGCCAGCACCCCCCCGCCATCGGCGATCATCAGATCCGGCGGGCTCTGGGCGCTCCAAAGCGCCAGAGCCGCCAGCGTCACCGCCCCGCCGACGAGGCGGGCAAGCCCGAGGCCCAGCGTCAGGAGCGCGAACCCGGCGGCGTAGAACGCCACCACCCGCCCGTCAGCGGCCGTCACCTGCACCGCCGCGCCCTCCAGCCCAGCCGTCCAGTGGGCGATGGCGAGCACCACGCGCAGGCCGTGATCCATGGCGAACAGGAACACGCCCTCCAGCCCGAAGGGCGCGGCGGCCAGCGCCATCACCCCCACCGGCATCACCCAGAAGGTGAAGACCGGCATGGCGGTGAGGTTAGCGATCATGCCGTAGGCGGCCATGCGCTGGAAATGAAAGGCGGCGAAGGCGCCCGTCGCCGCGCCCGCCACCAGCGAGGTCACGGTGAGCCCGGCGAACGAGCCCCAGGCGCGTCCGATCAGGCCGGGACGCCCTTCAGGCGCGGGACGAACCCGCATCCACGCCTCATACACCGCGATCAGCGCCGCCACGGCGGCGAAACTCATCTGGAACCCGGCATGGATCACGCTTTCAGGCGCGATCAGCAGCACAGCCAGCGCCGCCAGCGCCAGCGAGCGCAGCGAGAAGGCGCGCCGGTCTATGAGCACGCCGATCAGCACCACGCAGGCCATGATCCAGGCGCGCTGGGTCGACACGGCGGCGCCAGACAGGATGAGGTAGGCGGTCGCCGCCAGAATGGCGATCAGGGCGGCGGGTTTGCGCGGATCATGGGCGCGCGCCAGCGGCTCGATGCTCGCCAGCATGAAGCGCACCGCGAAGAATACGCCGCCGGCGAACAGCGCCATGTGCAGG